>JBHAES010000021.1:0-8338 GCA_041855725.1 Actinomycetota bacterium | reverse complement strand
TGGCCGCCGAGGCCGAGGGCGGCGAGACCGCCCAGGCGTGGTTCGACGAGCTCTACGCCACCCGGCCGGAGCCGTTCTGGCGGCAGCGGCTCAGCGACCCCGGTAGCGGCGAGCAGCTGTTCACCCGCGTCTACGACCGCGGGGCGATGGCGGTCCACGCCCTGCGGGTCCGGATGGGCGACGAGGCGTTCTTCCGGTTCTTCCGGCGTTGGTCGCAGCAGCAGGGCCCCCGGTCGCTGGAGCAGTGGCGCCGGCTGGCGCAGGAGGAGTCACCGGTCGACGTGCGGCCCCTGCTCGCCGCCTGGCTCGACGGCACCACGAAGGTGCCCGCGAGCCCCGAGCACGGCTTCCCCGGCTGAGCGGCAGGTCGGGTCGCGTCCAGGCTCGGCTCCCGAGCCGGCCCCGGGGCTGCCGCCCGGCCGCGACCGCAGCGCCACGGGCCTGGGCGTAGGCGACGCCCGTAGCGTCCCGGGCCTGGGTCGGCCGGCACGGACCCTCGGCCGGCCCGACCGATGAGAGGCCGCTCACGGCGCAGGCACCGAAGGGGCCCGCCGGGATACCGTGGGGCCACGCCCCAGACCAGCGAGGAGCCCCCGAACGTGTTGGACGTGGAACTCTACAAGCTCGACCAGGCCGTGACCGAGCTCCAGCAGCACCTGCGCGACGGCCTCGTCGCCGTCGACATCCTCGACCGCACCAGCGGGCTCTCCCTGGCCTCGTTCAACAGCAACTCGGCCTCGCAGCTGTTCCCGATGCTGGCCGACACCGTGTCGAACGTGCTCGACACCGCCGGGTTCCCCGCCCTCAACCGCTACCTCCTCCTCGACCTGGAGGGTGGCCACTGGGTGCTCGTGCTCCGAGCGGGCGACGACATGATGGCCACCCTGCTGCTCGACAGCGCCAAGACGTCGCTGGGCATGCTGCTGGGCGTCGCCGTGCCCAAGGCGCTCGAGAACATCGAGGCCGCGCGCCGCTGAGCGCGACCTCGTCCGTCGTGCCCGCCGCCGCTTTGTACGCCGTGCGCGCCGCCATCCCCCGGACCGCGCGCCGTCCCCGCCTGTCGCCCGGGCGTCGGCGGGACCGAGGGAGCGTCCGTACCCCGCCCGGCGTGGGAGGATGTCCCGGTGCGTGACGTGGTGATCCTGGGCAGCACCGGCTCGATCGGGACGCAGGCGCTCGACGTGGTCTCGACCCGCCGCGACCGGTTCCGGGTGGTCGGTCTCGCCGCCGGCGGGGGACAGGTCGGCCGGCTCGCCGGGCAGGTGCGGGCGTTCGCGCCCCGTACGGTGGCGGTGCCTGGCGCCGAGGCCGCCGACGCGCTCGCCGCGCCCCTCGACGCCACCGGCACCCCCCACCCCGAGATCCTCGCCGGCCCCGACGCGGCCGCCCGGCTCGCCGCCGCCGACTGCGACCTGGTGCTCAACGGCATCACCGGGTCGGCGGGGCTGGTGCCCACCCTGGAGGCGCTGCGCCAGGGCACCACGCTCGCGCTGGCCAACAAGGAGTCGCTGGTGATCGGCGGCCCGCTCGTCACCGGTGCGGCGGCCCCCGGCCAGATCGTCGCCGTCGACTCCGAGCACTCCGCGTTCGCCCAGGCGCTGCGCGCCGGCCGCGCCGACGAGGTGCGCCGGCTCGTGCTCACCGCCTCCGGCGGGCCGTTCCGGGGCCGCACCCGCGCCGAGCTGGCCGCCGTCACCCCCGAGCAGGCGATGGCCCACCCCACGTGGGCGATGGGCCGGGTCATCACCATCAACTCGGCCACCCTGGTCAACAAGGGACTCGAGCTGCTCGAGGCGGCCCTGCTCTACGGCGTCGACCTCGACGACGTCACCGTCGTGGTGCACCCCCAGTCGGTGGTGCACTCGATGGTCGAGTTCGTCGACGGCTCCACGATCGCCCAGTGCTCGCCCCCCGACATGCGGCTGCCGATCGCCCTGGGGCTCACGTGGCCCGACCGCCTCCCCGACGTGTCGGCGCCGTGCGACTGGACCCGGGCCACGAGCTGGACCTTCGAGCCGCTCGACGACGAGGCGTTCCCCGCCGTCGCGCTGGCCCGCAGCTGCGGGAGGGCCGGCGGCACCGCCCCCGCCGTCTACAACGCCGCCAACGAGGAGTGCGTCGACGCGTTCTGCGCCGGCCGGCTGTCGTTCCTCGGCATCGTCGACACGGTCGCCGCCGTCGTCGCCGAGCACCTTTCCGGCGGCCACGTACCATCGAACCGGCTGACCCTCGACGCCGTCTGGGGGGCCGACGACTGGGCCCGGCGACGGGCCCGCGAGCTGGGAGGAGTGACGGCGTGACCGACGTGCTCGTCGCGGTCGCCGCCGGCGTGGGGTTCTTCGCCCTCGTCATGGCGTCGATCGCGCTCCACGAGATCGGCCACCTGGTGCCGGCGAAGCTCTTCGGCGTCAAGGTGACGCAGTACTTCGTCGGCTTCTGGAAGACCCTGTGGTCGACCCGCCGGGGCGAGACCGAGTACGGCGTGAAGCTCGTCCCCCTCGGCGGCTACGTACGGCTCGTCGGCATGTACCCCCCGAGCCAGCGCCCCCCGCGGCCCGGCCGCCTCGGCGAGCTGGCCGAGGACGCTCGTGCCGCCGAGTGGGAGGACATCACCGAGGCCGACGTGCGCGGCAACCGCCTCTTCTACCAGAAGCGCACCTGGCAGAAGCTCGTCATCATGTTCGGCGGCCCGTTCATGAACCTGCTGCTCGCGTTCGGCATCTTCCTGGGCGTCAACCTCACCGTCGGGCAGCCGGGCCCCGCCAGCCTCACCGTCGCTGCCGTCGTCACCTGCGTCGAGCCCAGCCCCGCTCCCTGCGTGGCGCCGCCGGCGCAGGCCGCGGGCGTGCGGCCCGGCGACACGGTCGCCGCCCTCAACGGTGTCACGTACGCGACGTGGGCCGAGCTCAGCGCCGCCCTGCGGGCCAACCTCGACGGGCCCATCCGCCTCACCGTCGACCGGCCCGGCGTCGGCCGCATCGACCTGCCCGAGGTCACCGGCGTCGTGCGCGAGGTCGCCGACCCGGCCAACCCCGGCGCCACCGTGCGGGCCGGCTACCTCGGGGTGTCGGCGCGGCCCACGTACGTGAAGGTCGGCCCGGTGGGCACCCTGCGCGACATGTGGACGATGACGAGCGTGTCGGTGGGCGCGCTCGTGCAGTTCCCGGTCACGGTGGCCAAGACCGCCTACGACGTGGTGGTCGGCAACCCCCGCGACCTCAACGGCCCCATCAGCGTGGTGGGCGCCTCGGTGATCGCCGGCGAGCTGGCGACATCCGACGACGTGACCCCCACCTTCCGGCTCGCCTCGTTCTTCCACCTGCTGGGCGCGGTGAACCTGTTCGTCGCGATCCTCAACCTCGTGCCCCTGCTGCCGTTCGACGGCGGGCACATGGCCGGGGCCCTGTGGGAGGGGCTGCGGCGGGCCGCGGCGCGCGTGCTCCGGCGCCCCGACCCCGGCTACGTCGACACGGCGAAGCTGCTCCCGGTGGCGTATGTTGTCGGTGGCTTCCTGGTGCTGGCCGGCGTGGTGCTGGTCCTCGCCGACGTGATCGCCCCGATCCGGCTGTCCTGACCGTCGGCCGCCTACAACGACAAGAGAGGAGTGGCCGTGTCCGTCAGCCTCGGCATGCCGGCCCTGCCCCCGCCCGTGCTCGCCCCGCGCCGCGCGACCCGTCAGGTGAGGGTGGGCAAGGTGCTGGTGGGCGGCGACGCGCCCGTGTCGGTGCAGTCGATGACGACCACGAAGACCACCGACATCAACGCCACGCTGCAGCAGATCGCCGCCCTCACCGCGGCCGGCTGCGACATCGTCCGGGTGGCGGTGCCGTCGCAGGACGACGCCGACGCGCTGCCGGCGATCGCCGCCAAGTCGCAGATCCCCGTGATCGCCGACATCCACTTCCAGCCGCGGTACGTGTTCGCCGCCATCGACGCGGGCTGCGCCGCCGTCCGGGTGAACCCGGGCAACATCCGCCAGTTCGACGACCAGGTGGGCGCCATCGCGAAGGCTGCTGCGGCGGCGGGCGTGTCGCTGCGGATCGGGGTGAACGCCGGCTCCCTCGACAAGCGGCTCCTCGCCAAGCACGGCTCGGCGACCCCCGAGGCGCTCGTCGAGTCGGCCCTGTGGGAGGCGTCGCTGTTCGAGGAGTACGACTTCCACGACTTCAAGATCTCGGTCAAGCACCACGACCCGGTGGTGATGGTGAAGGCCTACCGGCTGCTGGCGCAGGCCTGCGACTACCCGCTCCACCTGGGCGTCACCGAGGCCGGCCCCGCGTTCCAGGGCACCATCAAGTCCGCCACCGCGTTCGGGGTGCTGCTCGCCGACGGCATCGGCGACACGATCCGCGTCTCGCTGTCGGCCGACCCGGTCGAGGAGGTCAAGGTCGGCATCAAGATCTTGGAGTCGCTCAACCTGCGGCCGCGCCACCTCGAGATCGTGTCCTGCCCGTCGTGCGGCCGGGCCCAGGTCGACGTCTACACCCTCGCGGAGGAGGTCACCCAGGGCCTGGAGGGGATGCAGGTGCCGCTGCGGGTGGCGGTGATGGGATGCGTCGTCAACGGCCCGGGCGAGGCCCGCGAGGCCGACCTCGGCGTGGCGTCCGGCAACGGCAAGGGCCAGATCTTCGTGCGCGGCGAGGTGATCAAGACCGTGCCCGAGGACGAGATCGTCGAGACCCTCATCGAGGAGGCCACCCGGCTGGCCGCCGAGCTCGACCGGCCCGCCGGCGAGCCCGTCGTGACCGTCTCCTGACGCCGATGGTCCGCCACGAGCCGCTGTCGGGCCCGGTGCGGGTGCTCGGCACGCCCGACCTCTCCGCCGCCGTCCGGGTCCTCGGCGTCCGCCCCCTCGAGAACGTGTTCGTCGCGTCCCGGATCCGCCAGGGCGGCCTGGAGGCGTTCACGCTCGGGTGCGACGTGTGGGGCTACGAGGACGGCGGCGAGCTGCGCTCGATCCTCCACCACGGCGCCAACCTCGTGCCGGTCAACGCCGACGACGACGCGCTCGACGCGTACGCGGCGGCGCTCGGCCCCCGGCGCCGCTGCGCCTCGATCGTGGGCGAGGCGTCGATGGCGCTCGGCCTGTGGCGCCGGCTGGCGGCGGCCTGGCCCGCCGTGTGGGGCAACCCCCGCGAGGTCCGGGCCCACCAGCCGCTGCTGGTGATCACGGGCCCCCCGCAGGTGGCCCCCGACCCGCGGGTCCACCGGGTGGGCGCCGGTGACGTCGACAGCTACTTCGAGGCCGCGGTGGCCATGTACACCGAGGAGGTCGGCGTCACCCCCCTCGACGGCAGCAACGGCTACCGGTGGTACGTGGAGCGGCTGCT
This sequence comes from Actinomycetota bacterium, assembly GCA_041855725.1. Taxonomy (GTDB): domain Bacteria; phylum Actinomycetota; class Actinomycetes; order Propionibacteriales; family Propionibacteriaceae; genus JBHAES01. The sequence continues at coordinate 3,008 of JBHAES010000021.1, read as the reverse complement.
CGAGCAGGGCCGCGCCATGGGGATCGTCGACCAGGGCCAGGTCGTGTTCAAGTCCGACGTCGGCGCGGCCACCTCGACGGTGTGCCAGGTCGCCGGGGTGTGGCTGCGGCCCGACCTGCGCGGCCGCGGGCTCTCGGCGCCGGCCATGGCGGGCGTCGTCGCCCTGTGCCTCGAGCAGTGGCAGACCGTCTCCCTCTACGTCAACGACTTCAACGTACGAGCCCGGGCCCTCTACCGCCGGGTCGGGTTCGACGAGGTCGGCGAGATGGCCTCGATCCTCTTCTGACGGTGGAACCGGCATGACCGGTACGGCGCCTGCTCGGTAGGGTGTTCGCGCACACCGCCCGAGAAGGGAGCCCCATGTCCGTCACCCGGATGTCCCAGCTGTTCGTCCGCACGCTCCGCGACGACCCGGCCGACGCCGAGGTGCCGAGCCACCGCTGGCTCGTGCGGGCGGGCTACATCCGGCGCGCCGCCCCCGGCATCTACACGTGGCTGCCGCTCGGCCTCAAGGTGATGCGGCGCATCGAGGCGATCGTGCGCGAGGAGATGGACACCTTCGCCCAGGAGGTGCGGTTCCCGGCGCTGCTGCCCCGCGAGCCGTACGAGGCGACGAACCGGTGGACCGAGTACGGCCCCAACCTGTTCCGGGTGAAGGACCGCCGGGGCACCGACATGCTGCTGGGTCCCACCCACGAGGAGATGTTCACCCTGCTGGTGAAGGACCTGTGCTCCAGCTACAAGGACCTGCCCCTGTCGCTCTACCAGATCCAGACGAAGTACCGCGACGAGGCCCGGCCCCGCGCCGCCCTGCTGCGCGGGCGCGAGTTCGTCATGAAGGACTCCTACTCCTTCGACCTGGACGAGGCGGGCTTGCAGCGGTCGTACGACCAGCACCGCGACGCCTACGTGCGGATCTTCGACCGGCTCGGGTTCGAGTACGTGATCGTGAAGGCTGACGCGGGCGCGATGGGCGGGTCGGCGTCGGAGGAGTTCCTGGCGATCGCCGAGCACGGGGAGGACACCTTCGTCCGCTCACCCGGCGGCTACGCCGCCAACGTCGAGGCGGTCGAGACGCCGGTGCCCGACGCGCTCGGGTACGACGACCTGCCCTGGGCGCACGTGGAGCACACGCCCGGCACGCCCACGATCGACTCGCTCGTCGACCTGGCCAACGAGCGCCACCCCCGCGCCGACCGGGCGTGGACCGGCGCCGACACCCTCAAGAACGTCGTGTTCGTGCTCGTGCACCCCGACGGCCGGCGCGAGCCGCTGGTGGTGGGCCTGCCCGGCGACCGTGACGTCGACCAGAAGCGGCTCGAGGCGGCCGTCGCCCCGGCGCTGCCGGAGCCGTTCGGCGACTCCGACTTCGCCGCCCACCCGGAGCTGGTGAAGGGCTACATCGGGCCCGTGCGCGACGGCGTGGCGGTGCTCGGCACCGAGGGCACCTCGGCGGTACGCTACCTGCTCGACCCCAGGGTCGTGCCCGGCACGTCATGGATCACCGGGGCCAACGTGGCCGACCACCACGTGTTCGAGCTCGTGGCCGGCCGTGACTTCACCGGCGACGGGGTCATCGACGTAGCCGAGGTGCGCGAGGGCGACCCGGCGCCCGACGGCAGCGGCCCGCTCACCCTCGCCCGCGGCATCGAGATCGGCCACATCTTCCAGCTGGGCCGCAAGTACGCCGACGCCCTCGGCCTCAAGGTGCTCGACGAGTCGGGGCGGCTGCGCACGGTGACGATGGGTTCCTACGGGCTCGGCGTCTCGCGTGCCGTCGCGGCGATCGCCGAGAACACCTGTGACGAGCGGGGGCTGCGCTGGCCGCGGGAGGTGGCGCCGTACGACGTCATGGTCGTGCCCACCGGCAAGGACGACACGGTCACCGTCGAGGGGGAGCGGATCGCCCGCGAGCTCGCCGTCGCCGGGGTCGAGGTGCTGCTCGACGACCGCAAGGCCTCGCCGGGGGTGAAGTTCGCCGACTCCGAGATCCTCGGCGTGCCGACGGTCGTGGTGGTGGGGCGCGGCCTCGCCGCAGGGCTGGTCGAGGTGCGCGACCGCTGGACCGGGGAGCGGGTCGAGGTCCCGGTCGCCGAGGCGGTCGCCACGGTGCTCGCAGCCGTCCGGGGCACCACCGGCTGAGCCGAGCCGGGTGGGTGCGGCCGGCTACTGGGCGAACGAGCCCAGGACCGTGACGACGATCCAGAGCAGCGACCAGGCGATCGACAGGCCCGACACGATGATCCCGGCGATGGCGACGCCGTTGCCCATGCCGACCGCGCGGGAGCGCTGCAGCCCGATGATGCTCAGCACGAGGCCGATGATGCTGCCGAAGGGGATGCACCACGCGAGCAGCGACACCAGCAGGCCGGCGATGCCCAGGTTCTGCCCGGGGTTCACACCGGGCGTCCCGTACGGGGTCGGCTGGTACGGCTGCAGCGACGGGCCGGAGGCGTACGGCTGGCTGTAGCCCGGCGACGAGGGGTAGGGGTCGTAGGTCGGCGCGGGTGCGTCGGCGTAGGGCTGCTGCCCGTACGACGGCTGCGACGCGCTGTACGGCTGGGCCGAGGGCTGCTGGGCGCTGTAGGGCGACTGGCCCCCGTACGACTGGGCCTCGTACGGCTGGCCTCCGTAGGGCTGGGCCCCCTCGTAGGGGTGCTGTTGATCAGGGTTGGGCGGTACGTAGCCGGACACACTGCTCCTCAAGGCTGTGGCGAACGACCCCAGGGTAGGGAAGCGGAGGCCCGCCTCGCACCTTCGCTCACTCCGTGGGCCCGGCGCGCCCTCGGCGACCGTGGACCGGGCCGGTCAGCGAGCGACCAGGGCCCTGGACGGACGTGGGTCCGGGTCAGTCGGGCCAGCCCGGCCACTCGGCCACGCCCGCGCCGAGCGGCAGGCCGGCGGAGGCGGCGTGCACGAGCTCGTCGACGGCGCGCCGCCGGTGCTGGTCGGCGGCCGACGCCACCCACACCCCTGCCGCGCCGGTGACGGCGGCCAGGAGGGCGGCG
>JBHAES010000020.1:0-4190 GCA_041855725.1 Actinomycetota bacterium | reverse complement strand
GCTGTACGAGCAGGCCCTCATCCAGGAGGGCATCCTCGACGAGGACGGCGCCTACTCGAACGACCGCGCCGTGACGGTGTTCGAGGCGGTCACGGGCGCCGAGGGGATGCGGCACGTGGGACGTCCCGGCCAGTACGCGGGGGTGGCGCCAGCCCTCTCCTACGAGGAGGCGGTCCAGGCCTTCGAGGAAGGGCGCGCCGTGGTGCTGGGGACCCTCGGCGTGCTGCTCGCGTCGGTGCTGCTCACCTGGTGGCTGCTGTGGGTGCTCGTGACCGGCATCTTCTGACCGGCTGGCCGGGCGTCGCCTGACCGGCGCCGTGGGCGGGCGCCCGTACGCTGACGGGCGGCCCGCCTGGAGCCCTCGGCCGGCCTGCCCCCGGCGACGCTCGGGCCGACCGGTGGGCGGGTGGTTACACTGGCTCGCCATGGGCGTGCGGCGACTGGTCGTGGTGCGGGTCGAGGCCGCCGACCGGCACCGTCCCCCGCACGTCGCCCACCTGGCCCGCGAGCTGGCCCCGTACGGTGACGTGGTCATCGCCGACGCCGCCGCCCCCGAGCCCGACGCGGCCGGCTACGACGAGGTGCTCACGGTGCCGACCTCGATGCTGGGGCCGCTCGGCCCGCTCGACGAGGTGCTGGAGCGCGTGCGGCCGCCGTGGACCCTCACCGGGGACGGCCGGTGCACGCTGCGCCCCACCGAGGCGACCTCGGCGCCGGTCGAGGTCGTGTTCCCGAGCGAGGCCGGCGTCGTCCGCCCCGGGGTCGACGACGCGGCCGAGCTGCTGGCCGCCGGCCTGCCCCTCGTCGACCGCGCCTTCGCCACCCGTGACCCCCTCGACGCCGACCGGTCGGCCGCGGTGGGCGCCGACGCGCTGACCCTCGTGCGCGCGGCCGGCTACCCCGACGCGCTGCTGTGGCCAGCCCTCGCCGCAGCCGCCCCGCCACGCGACGTGGCGGTCAACACGGTCGCCTACCGGGTGCTGCCCACCACGGGCGAGGCACCGGCCACCACCTGGCGCAGCGCGGTGTGCGTGCACGTGTGGTACGTGGACCAGGCCGACGACCTGCTCGCCCGCGCCCGCCACGTGCCCGAGCCGCGCCACGTGATCGTCACCACCGACACCGAGGCGAAGGCGGCATCGCTGCGCGCCGCCCTCACCCGTCACCGCCTCGACGGGGAGGTGCGCCTGGTCACCACCAACGACGGCCGCGACGTCTCCGCGTTCCTGCTCGACTGCGCCGACGTGCTCGCGCCCGGCCGCTTCGACCTGGTGTGGAAGCTGCACTCCAAGCGCTCACCCCAGGACCCGCCCACCGTGGCCAGGTGGTTCGCCACCGTGCTGCTCGACTCGCTCGTGCCGACCGCCTCGTACGCGGCCCGGCTCGTCGCGGCGTTCGAGGCCGATCCCGCCGTGGGGCTCGCGATCCCGCCGACGGTGCACATGGGCTACCCGACCCTCGGCCACGCCTGGTTCGGCAACCGTGACGTGGCCGCTGGCCTGGCCCGCCGCATGGGGGTGCGGGTGAGGTTCGACCCCTCGACGCCGCTGGCCCCGTACGGGTCGATGTACGTGGCGCGGCCCGAGGCGCTGGCGCCCCTGCTGGCCGCCGGGATCGAGGCGGGGGAGTACCCGGCGGCCGGGCGCTACGGCGACGGGTCCCTCGCCCACGCCGTGGAGCGGCTCGTCGGGTACGCGGCCGTGGGCAGCGGGTACCGGGTGCTCACGGTGATGCCGCCGCACGTCGCCGAGGTGTCGTACGCGTTCCTGGAGCACAAGCTGCAGGCGCTGCAGGCCCACCTGCCCGAGGCCGCCGCCGACGGGGTGCGGTGGCTGCGTCGGGTGCCGCGGCCACCCAGCCCGTCGGTCGCCGTGCAGCGGCTCGCCGCCCACCACCCGGGCCTCGCGGCGTGGCTGCGGGCCCTGGCCGACCGGCTGCGCCGACGTCGCCGCCACGGCACCGTGCCGACCCGCTGAGCGGCCCGGGCGGGGGAGCGACACGCCGGTCGGTCGCCCCTGTCGCGGCGCTGGCGTGGCCTCTGGCCGCGTGGCAGGATCTGTTCATGGACAGCGAGCTCGACTACATGCCCGACGAGTCGGAGCAGCTCGACCAGCTGCAGGCGGGGGACACGCTCGTCGACCGAGGTGTGGACGACGTGCTCGAAGAGGGCTATGTGACGCCCGAGAACTGGTCGGTGGCCGAGGGGTTCGGCAACACGGCCGAGGAGATGCGCCGCGGCGAGACCCTCGAGATGCGGATCGCGCAGGAGGTCCCCGAGAAGGAACCCGTCGAGGGGCCGTGGCGCGACGACCCGTACGAGCGGCGCGAGGTCGGCCGCACGCGGGCCGGACGCATCGTCGACGCGAACCACGGCTACGACGGGGCCGACGTCGACAGCGAGGCCTTCGGCGAGGACGTCGGCATCGACGGCGGCGCGGCCTGCGCCGAGGAGGCCGCCATGCACATCATCGACGACGACAGCGACGACAACGACGACGACTGAGGCACACCGATGACCACCGACGTGACGCCGGGGAGCATGGTCGCCCACCCGGCCCGGACCCTCTACCCCCCGATCGAGCCCTACGCGTCAGGCATGCTCGAGGTCGGCGACGGGCACACGCTCTACTGGGAGGAGTGCGGCAACCCGCAGGGCAAGCCGGTCGTGATCCTGCACGGCGGGCCGGGCGGCGGCTGCTCGCCGGCGATGCGCCGCTTCCACGACCCGCAGCGCTACCGCATCGTGCTGTTCGACCAGCGGGGCTGCGGCCGGTCGGTGCCGCACGCGTCGGCGCCCGGTGCCGACCTGTCGACCAACACCACCTGGCACCTGGTCGCCGACATCGAGCGGCTGCGCGAGGCGCGAGGGGTGGAGCGGTGGCAGGCGTGGGGCGGCTCGTGGGGCAGCGCCCTGGCGCTGGCCTACGCCGAGACCCACCCCGACCGGGTCACCGACCTGGTGCTGCGCGGCATCTTCACGCTGCGCCGCTGGGAGCTCGACTGGTTCTACAACGGCCCCGCCGGCCTGCTCCAGCCGGAGCGGTGGGCCCAGTTCGAGGCGCCGCTGCGAGCCGCGTACGGGGAGTGCTCCGGGCTGCTCGGCGGCGGCCCCGACAACATCGCCCGCTACCACGAGCTGCTGTTCCACCCCGACCCGCAGGTCCGCGAGCCGGCGGGGGTGGCCTGGTCGACGTGGGAGGCCGCCACGGTGTTCCTGGAGCCCAACCAGGAGTTCATCGGTGAGATGCAGGACCCGGCCACCGCGCTCGCGTTCGCGCGCATCGAGAACCACTTCTTCGCCAACGCGGGCTGGTTCCGCGATGGCCAGCTGATCGCCGACGTCGACCGGATCCGTCACCTGCCGTGCGTCATCGTCCACGGCCGCTACGACCTGTGCTGCCCGGTGCGCAACGCCTACGACCTCGCCCAGGCGTGGCCCGAGGCCGACCTGCGCATCGTCACCGCCGGGCACGCCTCGTTCGAGCCGCTGATCGCCGCCGAGCTCGTCGCGGCCGGCGACCGCCTCGCCGACTCCTGACGGCCCGGGGGCAGTCTCGGCATCGGGGCTGGGCCCGCCACGCTTCCGCGCCCTGGGCACGCCACCAGTCAGTCGTAGCAACTGGGGTTGACACAGACTGTTGAGCAACGTAGGTTGCTTCCATGCAGTCGACCCAGATCGCGGCCCAGGCCGCCGACACGACCGATCCACGCGCCGGGCTGCGCGCCGTGGCGTCGCTGCGGGCGCTCGCCGAGTCGCTCGAGCTGCAGCAGGTGGAGGCGGCGCTGCGCGCCGGCATGTCGTGGCAGGACGTGGCCGACGCCCTCGGCGTCACCCGTCAGGCGGTGCACAAGAAGTACGCGAGGCGTGTCGACCCCACCATCCCCGTCCCGAGGAGGAAGCCGTGAAGCTCGTCCAGTACGTCGTCGACAGCATGTCGCTGTCGCGGGCCGCCATCGAGGAGGCGTCACGGTTCGGCCAGCAGCGAGCCGACGTCGAGCACGTGCTGCTCGCGGTCGTGCTCAGCGAGCAGTCCGCCGGCCAGCTGCTGCGCAACCGGGGGGTCACCGTGGCTCGGGCCCGTCAGGCGGTCGCCGACCTGCACGCCGACCGCCTCGCCTCGCTGGGACTCGATGTGGCGTTGCCGGAGCATGGCATCGATCCCCGCCCCGGTGGCGACCTGGCGCCGCGG
>JBHAES010000019.1:0-2952 GCA_041855725.1 Actinomycetota bacterium | reverse complement strand
GGTCGGGGGTCGGCGGCGGTGGCGTCGGGCGGGGTGCCGGTGCGGCGGCGGTCGACGGCGGCCCGGTAGCGGCGGTGGGTGCGGGCGAGGCGGTGGGCGGTGACCAGCACCCCCACCCACGACAGGCCGAGCAGCCACGCACCGAGCACGTCGCTGAGCCAGTGGTGGCCGAGGAACACCCGCGACAGCCCCATCGCCCCCGCGTACGCGGCTCCCACGAGGAGCGTCGCCGCCCGGGCGGCGGCCGACGAGACGTGGTCGAGCAGGCAGTAGACGACGATCGAGGTGATCACGATCGAGTTGAGGGTGTGCCCCGACGGGAAGCTGCCCGACGACTCGTACGGCGGCACCGCCTCGGCCAGGGGCGGCCGGTCGCGGCCGATCACGCGCTTGGCGACGATGGTCATGGTGAGCGACCCGGCGACGCCGACCGCCAGCATCAGCAGCGGCCACCAGCCGTGCACGACGCGGCAGACCACCAGGATCGTCACCCCGGTCACCACCGGCATCCACTCGGGGCCGCCCGAGATGCTGAAGAGGCGGACCGCGTCGGTGAACCCCGGCACCCGGTGGGCGACGGCCCAGTCCAGCACCGGCCGGTCGAGGCCGGCGACGCCGTCGCGGGCGACGACCGACTCGTACACCTGGGCGAACACGACCGCCAGCCCGGTCACGACCACGGCGCCGAGGAACGCGGTGACGAGCAGCACCACGCTGGAGGCGGTCACCTGCGACAGCGCCGTCACCCGGCGGGCGAGCCAGCGGCCCGCGGGGGTGCGCCACCCGGTGAGGTCACGGCGCCCGGCGAGCCCCGCGAACGGCCGGCTGGTCAGGTCGACACGAGACCGCGGCGCGCCGTCGCCGCCCTGGCGCGCCGCGCCCTTCGTACCGTCGCTGGTCGTCACGCACCCCTCCTGCTGCGCCAGGGTAGCCGGGGCCGGAAGGGACCGCAGGGACCCTCGGCGCGTCTCCTCCCACCGGCTCCGCCCAGGCGACAGCCGGTCGGCTCGACGGGTGGCGGCAGGTGCCGGTGGCGCCCGCGCCGGGACGACCGACCCTGACCCCGACGGCACGCCGGGGCACACCGCATGACAGACTGCGGGCAGCCACCCAGCGCAGGGTGGCGGAGTCGTCACGTCATGGAAGGCAGGACCATGGGTCGCGTCATCGTTCTCGGATCCCTCAACGTCGACCTCGAGGTGCACGTGCAGGCGATGCCGGCGGTCGGCGAGAAGGTGATGGGTGAGAGCCTCATGCGCTTCGCCGGCGGCAAGGGCGGCAACCAGGCCGTGGCCGCCCGGGCGACGGGCGCCGACGTGATCATGGTCGGCTCGGTCGGCGACGACGACGCGGGCCGCCAGTACCTCAACCGGCTCGCCGCGCTCGACATCGGCCTCGAGGTCACCCGCCAGCCCGGCACCCCCACCGGCCACGCGCTCATCCTCACCGACACCCGCGGCGCCAACCGCATCGTCGTGATCCAGGCCGCCAACCTCCACATCGAGCACCGGCCGCTGCGCCCGCTGGGCAAGCTCGACCCGGAGCGTGACGTGTTCCTCACCCAGACCGAGATCGCGCCCGACGACGTCGCCGACGCGGTCCGCTACGTCACCGAGCGCGGCCTGCGCGTCGTGCTGCAGCTCAGCCCGTACGTGACCCTGCCCGACGACGTGATCGCCGTCGCCGACCCGCTCATCATCCACGAGGCCGACGTGTCGCGGCTGCAGGCCACCGGCGCCACCCCGAAGTCCCTGCTCGTCACCCGCGGCAAGCACGGTGTCACGTGGGACGGCGTGGAGCAGTCCGGCGAGCTGGTGCCGCAGCAGGAGGTGGTCGACACCATCGGCGCCGGCGACGCGTTCGTCGGAACCCTGGCAGGTGCGCTGGCGCAGGGCAAGGACCGGGTGGCCGCCGTCGCCGACGCCCAGGCCGCCGCCGCCAAGAACGTCCGCCGCTACGGCGCCCAGCCGAACCCGCGCCTCTGAGCCCGGCGGGCCCGCCCGCTACGCCGGCTGGCTGGTGGCGGGCCGGGCCCGCAGCCTCGGCACCGCCAGCAGGCCGGAGCGCACGCCGTGGTCGGCGAGGTGGAGCTCCTGCATGCGGAACCGCTGCCCGTAGCGGGCGTTGGCCCTCTCGGCGCGCCCTGCCACCTCCGGGTCGTCGGCCAGGGCGTGCGCCGCCAGCCCGGACACGGCCACCCGCACCTCGTTGGCGCCCTCGCGGCTGGCGGCGGTGATGTCGACCACGTACGGCGGCGCCCACACCACCTGGCACCGCTGCCCGTTGACCGTCACCTCGGCCACCTCACCCACCGGCGGCAGCACCTCGGCCCGGTACGACCGGCCCCGCATGCCCCGCTGCTCCGGGTCCTCGTCGGGGGCAGGCGGGCAGTCGCCCAGGTCGAGCAGCAGCAGCCCTGGCACCTGGTCGAGGTGGAACGTCGCGGCGTAGGTCACCGTGCCGCAGAACCGCTCCAGCCCCGGGGTCGCCTCCCACCGGTGCGGCAGCCGCACCTCGACGCCGCCAGCGTCGCCGATCGCGGCCGTCCACGGCCCGAGCGCGACCTCGGCCGCGGGTTCGGCGGGCTCGGCACCGGCCGTCTCGTCGTACGCCGCCGGCTCGGGTCGGGTGACCAGCAGGGCGGCCTCGTACGGGGCGAGCGTCAGGTGGATCGACGCGGCGGGCACGCGGCGCACCACGGCGCCGGTGCGCGCGTCCCACACCTCGATGGCGGCGGGCCGGGTGCGGGGCGTGACCTGGACCCGGCGGAGGTGCCGGGAGGTGTTGGCGACGAGGTACAGGTCGGCGTCGGCGAGGCGGCGGTGCACGGCGCCGACGTCGGGGACCGGCCCCCCGTCAGGTCCGGTGACGGCCACGTCGGGTGGGCACACCTCGCGCAGCGCGGCCACCAGCCCCGACCGGGTGACGTGGCGCGCGCCCGGCACCTCGACG
>JBHAES010000018.1:0-2974 GCA_041855725.1 Actinomycetota bacterium | reverse complement strand
ACGGGGGAGACGGCCTGGAAGGCGGAGTAGGACAGGTCGAGGCAGCGGCCCGAGATGTAGGGGCCGCGGTCGTTGATCCGCACCACGACCGACTTGCCCGTGGCGGGGTTGGTGACCTTCACCATCGTGTTGAACTTGAGCGTCTTGTGGGCGGCGGTGTAGGCGTACATGTCGAACGTCTCGCCGTTGGCGGTCTTGCTGCCGTGCAGGGTGTAGTACGAGACGCCGCACGAGCTGCCGGTGGCGGTGCCCGTGGCGGGGCCGCTGCCGTCGCTGCTGGACGAGGCGGTGGTCTTGGTGCCGACCTTGGTCACCTTGGTGACGGGTGCCTTCGACACCACCGAGCTGACCCGCTCCTCGCTGGCCACCTGGCCGTCGTGCAGCGTCTGGGTCCACGTCTCGGTCGACACGCCGTTCACGCCCTCGGTGGTGACCTTCGTGGTGCCCTTGGCGAGCGTGGGGTCCTCGGTGGTGGTGGTCTCGAAGGGGATCGGCACCTCCTTGGTCACCTGCTGGGTGGTGACACGCACGACCGTGACGGCCATGCCGTCGGTGAGAGTGGTGGCCAGGCCGGGGGTGACGATGTCGGCGGCGCCCAGCTCGATCTGCTGCGCCATGAGCAGGTCGCCGACCGCGCCGAAGCCCGACACCGTACGGGTCTGGCCGTCGACGGTGATCGTGACGTCGCGGGGGGTGGTGACGTCGATCGACAGGCCCTCGCGGCCGATCTCGGCGTTGCGCGACACCGACACCTGGGCGCCCTCGGCCTGCACGCCGAACACGGCGAGCGCCTCGCCGACGGTGGTGGCGGTCGTCCACCGCACCTGCGGCACGCCGTCGACCACGACGGTGACGGGGCGCCCGTAGCGCACGGTGATCTCGGACCCCTTCGACACCTTGGTGTCGGGCGCGGGGGCGACCACGTCGTGCTCGCCGACGGTGATGCCGTTCTCGGCGAGCACCGAGCCGACGGTGTCGTTGAACACGCGTACGGTGCGCGGCTGGCCGTCGACCACGAGGGTGGCGTCGGCGGCGAGCACGATCGGGGTGGCGACGAACCCGCCGGCCCCGAGGGCCAGGGTCGCCGCGCCTGCGACGAGAGGTACGAGCAGCTTGGGCATGAGGTCCTTCGCGTGTCGTGCCCGAGGCTTCCGGCCCCGGACGGTGCGGTCCCAGCCTAAGGCCACCCGAGAGAATCCTCAAAAGTTCCTGAGAATCTTGTGAGTCTCCTGTGTCGCGTACGGGGTGCGCGCAGCCCGGCCTGGTACGGCCGCAGGGTCCGCGACGGGCCCGGCTCAGCGGCCGGCCGCCCTGCGCTTGTTGATCAGGTCGAACGCCACCGCGAGCAGCAGCACCATGCCCTTGATCGCCTGCTGCCAGGCAGGGTTGACCGACAGGATCGACAGGCCCATGTTGAGCACGCCCATGATGAGGGCGCCCACGATGGCGCCGCTCACCCGGCCCACCCCGCCGGTCACCGCCGTGCCACCGATGAAGCAGGCGGCGATCGCGTCGAGCTCGTAGTTCTGCCCGGCGCCCGCCACGCCCGCGCCGGCCCGCGACGTGGTCACCACCGACGCCACGGCGGCGAGCAGGCCCATGTTCACGAAGATCAGGAAGTTCATCCGCCGTACGTTGACGCCCGACAGCACCGCCGCCTGCAGGTTGCCGCCGATGGCGTAGACGTGGCGGCCGAACACCGTACGCCCCATCACGAACCCGTAGAGCAGGATCAGCGCGGCGCAGACGATGAGCGCGTACGGGGTGCCGATGGCGCTGAGCGCCAGGGTCCAGGCGAAGAACAGGATGAGGCCGCTGATCACCACCAGCTTGGTGACGAGCACCCACCCCGGCTCCACGGGCAGGCGGTGGCGCACCATCGCGGCCCGGCCCCGGAGCTGGCCGAGCACGAGCGCGGCGACGGCCACCACGCCGAGCACGAGGGTGAACACGTCGAGCTCGCCCACGTACCAGAACCAGCCCAGCGCGCCGCCGTTGGCGATCGAGACGAACCCCTCCGGCAGCCCGGCGACCGTCTCGCCCACGATGATGATGGCCAGGCCACGGAAGATGAGCATGCCGCCGAGGGTCACGATGAACGCGGGGATCCCCACGTACGCCACCCAGAACCCCTGCCAGGCGCCCACGGCCACGCCCATGGCGAGCGCCAGCGCCACGGCGAGCGGCCACGGCAGGCTCCAGCTCACCATCGAGATGGCGAGGATGCCGCCGATGAACGCTACCACCGACCCGACCGACAGGTCGATGTGGCCGGCGACGATCACCATGAGCATGCCGATCGCGAGCACCATCACGTACGCGTTCTGCTGCAGCAGGCTGGCCACGTTGTCGGGCATGAGGAGCCGGCCCTGGGTGAGCACCTGGAACAGGGCGATGATGAGCACGAGGGCGCCCACGATGCCGTACTCGCGCAACCCGGCGGTCACCCGGGAGGCCGACGGTGCCGTGGCGGCGGCCGCGGTGGCGGTGCTGCCGGCCTCGACGATCTGGGGGTCGGGGGTGTGGGTCACGGTGCCGTCTCCTTCTCCTTGGTCATGAGGCGCATCAGGCCCTCCTGGGTCGCCTCGGCGCGCGTCATCTCGCCGGTGACCCGGCCCTCGGCGAGGGCATAGATGCGGTCGCAGATCCCGAGCAGCTCGGGCAGCTCGCTGGAGATCACGATCACGGCCTTGCCCTGATCGGCGAGCGCGTTGATGTGGGTGTAGATCTCGTACTTGGCGCCGACGTCGATGCCGCGGGTGGGCTCGTCGAGGATGAGGATGTCGGCCTCGGTGAACATCCACTTCGCCAGCACGACCTTCTGCTGGTTCCCGCCCGACAGCTTGCCGACCACGGCGTCGACGGTCGACGTCTTGGTGTTGAGCAGCCGCCGGTAGTCGTCGGCCACCACGTACTCGCGGCTCCCGTCGACCACCCCTAGGCGGGCCAGCCGGGCGATGGCGGCGGCGGTGGT
>JBHAES010000017.1:0-6498 GCA_041855725.1 Actinomycetota bacterium | reverse complement strand
TCGTGCGGCGAGAACGCCGGCCCGGCGGCCAGCCGGACGCCCGCCCGCTTCCCGCGCTCGGCGAGGGCCACCGCGTCGCCGCCGGTGTCGACCCACAGCCCCGACCCGCCCGACACCGGCTGCCACACCCAGCCGGGCGCGACCTCGCGCAGCACCTGCTCGACGGTGGCCACCCGGTCGCGCAGCAGCATCGTGCGCTCGCGCCGCGCCTCGGCGGCCCGCCGCAGCAGCCGCACCGCGTAGAGCTGGTCGACGATCGAGGTGGCCAGGTCGCCGACCTTGCGCAGCTCCACCAGGGTCCGCACCCGGGCCTCGCTGGCCCGCAGCCACCCGACCCGAAGCCCGCCCCAGAACAGCTTCGACACCGTCCAGCTGCTCACCAGCAGCTCCGGGTCCACGAGCCCGGTCAGGGTGCGGTGGGGTCGCCCCGACAGCGTCAGGTCGTACGAGCAGCAGTCCTCGAGCGTGGGCAGGCCACACCGGTCGACCAGCGCGGCGAGCGCGGCCCGGGCCGGCTGGGCCATGGTCTGACCCGTCGGGTTGTGCACCCCGGTCTGGCAGAACAGCAGGGCGGGAGACCGCCGGACGGCGCGGCGCACGAGGTCGACGTCGAGGCCGCCGCCGCGCAGCGGGACCCCCTCGAGCCGCGCGCCGTGGGCACGGAACGCGCTGATCGCGCCCCGGTAGCTGGGGTCCTCCAGCAGCACGAGGTCGCCGACGTCGAGCAGCGCCCGCGCGGCCAGCGACGTGGCGTGCTGGGCGCCGTTGGTGACGAGCACCTGGCCGGGCGTGGTGGGGATGCCGTCGCGGGTGAGGTGCTCGGCGATGGCCTGCCGCAGCACCGGCAGCCCCGCGGGGAAGTAGCCGTCGGTGTCGAGGTAGGCCCCCAACGACTCGAGCCCGCCGGCCAGCACCTCGCGGGTGACCGACGAGGCGGGCAGCGCCCCGCTGGACAGGTCGAGCAGGTCGCTGGGCGCGTTGGTGAACGAGAACAGCCGGCCGTCGGCGTCCGTGGCCCGCAGCCGCGACGACCGCACCCGGGTGCCCGCCCCGCGCCGCGCCACCGCGTACCCCTCGGCCTCGAGGATCGTGAACGCCGCCGTCACCGTGCCCCGCGCCACCCCCAGCGCACGGGCGAGGTCGCGCTGCGGCGGCAGGCTGCACCCGGCGGGCACGAACCCGTGGTCGATGAGCTCGGCGACACCGCCGGCGAGCGCCTCGGGCAGCCGTCGCTCCTTGTCGGCCCAGGTCCCGAGCAGCCGCGACAGCTCCGCGGCGTCCATGCGTGCCTCCACCCGCACAGCCTGGCACGCGTGGGCCAAGGGCGCCAGATTGGCCCAGCCGGGCGGCGTCGGCGGCCCTAGGCTCGACCGCACGTTCTATCGCACGAAGGAGTGTCGCATGGCCGTCGTAGCCCTCGTAGGAACCCTCGACACCAAGCCGGCCGAGTACACCTGGCTCGCCGAGCGCCTCTCGGCCCACGGCGTGACGCCGTTGCTCGTCGACGTCGGCGGCTTCTCCACCAGCGAGCTGGCCGACGTCACCGCCGACGAGGTGATCGCCGCCGCCGGGGGCGACGCCGCCGCCCTGCGCGAGCGCCGCGACCGTGGCGAGATGATGCAGACGATGAGCCGCGGGGCCGCCGTGGTGGTGCGCGACCTCGCCGCCCAGGGCCGGATCCACGGCCTGCTCGCCGTCGGCGGCTCCGGCGGGTCGTCGGTCGCCGCGGGGGCGATGCAGGCGCTGCCCGTCGGCTTCCCCAAGCTGCTCGTCTCGACGATGGCCTCCGGCGACGTGAAGCCGTACGTGGGGGAGGTCGACGCCACGATCATGTACTCGGTCGTCGACGTGGCGGGCATCAACTCGGTGTCGGCCCAGGTGCTCGGCAACGCGGCCGCGGCGGCCGCGGGCATGGCGCAGGCGTACGAGGCCCGCCATGCCGCCCCGGTGACCGACCACAAGCCGCTCGTCGGCATGACGATGTTCGGCGTCACCACGCCCGCCGCCGACGAGGCCCGCGCCGCCCTCACCGACCTCGGCTACGAGGTGCTCGTCTTCCACGCCACCGGCGCCGGCGGGCGGGCCATGGAGAAGCTGGTCGAGTCGGGCCTGCTCGCCGGCGTCTGCGACCTCACCACCACCGAGCTCGCCGACGACCTCGTCGGCGGGGTCCTCTCCGCCGGACCCGGCCGCCTCGAGGTCGCCGGCCGGACGGGCACGCCCCAGGTCGTCAGCCTCGGCGCGCTCGACATGGTCAACTTCGGGCCGCGCGACACCGTCCCGGCCAGGTTCGCCGACCGCACCCTCTACGTGCACAACCCGACCGTCACCCTCATGCGCACCACGCCCGACGAGATGGCCGAGCTGGGCCGCCGGATCGCCGCCAAGCTGGCCGCCGCCACCGGCCCCACCGAGCTGTTCGTGCCGCTGCGCGGCGTCAGCGCGATCGACGTCGACGGCGCCCCGTTCCGCGACGCCGAGGCCGACGCGCGGCTCTTCGACGAGCTGCGCCGCGGCCTGGCCGGCAGCGCCGTCGTCGTGCACGAGCTCGACCAGGCCGTCAACGACGCCGGCTTCGGCGCCGCGATGGCCCAGGCCCTCCACCGGATGGTCACCGGCACCGCCGGGTGACCCGACCCACCACCGACGACGGCGTCCGACACGCCGACCACGACGAGAGAAGGAGACACCATGTCGCGCAAGGAGATCCTGGAGCGGTTCCGGGCCCAGGTGGCCGCCGGGAAGCCCATCATCGGCGGGGGTGCCGGCACCGGCATCACCGCGAAGTCCGCCGAGGCCGGCGGGATCGACCTGCTGGTCATCTACAACTCCGGCCGGTTCCGCATGGCCGGCCGAGGGTCGCTGTCGGGCCTGCTCGCCTACGGCGACGCCAACGCCATCGTGATGGAGATGGCCCACGAGGTGCTCCCCGTCGTCCAGCACACCCCGGTGCTCGCCGGCGTCAACGGCACCGACCCGTTCCGGGTGATGGGCCACTTCCTGCGCCAGGTCAAGGAGATCGGGTTCGCGGGCGTGCAGAACTTCCCGACGGTGGGCCTCATCGACGGCGTCTTCCGCCAGAACCTGGAGGAGACGGGCATGGGCTACGGGCCCGAGATCGACATGATCCGCATGGCCGGCGAGCTCGACCTGCTCACGTCGCCGTACGTGTTCGACGAGGAGCAGGCCAAGGACATGGCGCGCGCCGGGGCCGACATCCTCGTGCCGCACATGGGGCTGACCACCTCGGGCACCATCGGCGCCCAGACCGCGCTCACCCTCGAGGAGGCGGCCGTGAAGGTGCAGGCCCTCGCCGACGCCGCCAAGAGCGTGAACCCCGACATCTTGTGCCTGTGCCACGGCGGGCCGATCGCGAACCCGGCCGACGCGCAGTACATCCTCGACCACACCGAGGGCATCGTCGGGTTCTACGGCGCCAGCTCGATCGAGCGGTTCCCGACCGAGGTCGGCATCAAGGCGCAGACCGAGGAGTTCAAGGCCATCACCTTCGGCCGGGGCTGAACGATGGCCCGCTCCTACCACAGCACGGTGATCGACCACCCTGCCGAGCGGGTGTGGGAGGTCGTGCGCGACTTCAACGGTCTCGCCACCTGGTACGCCGACGCGGTCAGCGAGAGCCACATCGAGGACGGGTTGACCGGTGCCACGGTCGGCGCCGTGCGCAGCTTCCGGCTGGGCGACTCCCGGATCCGGGAGCACCTGGTGGCGCTCGACGACACGGAGCGCAGCTACGCGTACGGGTTCTGCGACCCGGCGCCGTTCCCCGTGACGGGCTACCGGGCGGTGCTGCGGGTCACCCCCGTCACCGACGGCGACCGGGCGTTCGTCGAGTGGTGGGTCACCTTCGACGCGGCGGCCGACGAGGTCGCCCGCTGGGAGGCGTTCTTCGCCGCCGAGGTCTTCGCCCCCGCCCTCGCCGGGCTGCGGGCCTACCTCGGCTGAACCGACGCGCGGCGCGGTCGGCCGAGCGGCCGGTCGCGGCGTACGGGCACGGCGGGCACCGGGTCGTGGCGCGGCCGGTGCCCGCCGGCGCCGTGCCACGGCGGTACGCCCCGTGCGCCAGGTCCTCTGGTGCCCGTCCCTGGTCGACGGCAGGACCGGGTCCCAGACCTCGCCGAGCGGCACCGGGAGTCGCCGGTCGAGGCGGTGGGCCGTCCGGCCCGACGGCGGGCAGCCCGCAGGTCCTCGCCGTGGCGCCCCCTGACGGCTCGCCGGCCCACAGGGGCTCCCGCACCAGCCGCGCCGTCGTCGCGCGTCAGGCCGTTAGGATGAGCGAGGATCGTCCGGGGCGCCTCCCGGCGGCGACCGGCTCCCGCGGTCGCCACGGGGACGCCGTACGAGAGGAAGCACCGTGTCCGACGCCGCTCACCCCGTCGCCGCCGTCGTCGTCCTCGCCGCCGGTGGCGGCACCCGGATGAGGTCGAGCACGTCGAAGCTCCTGCACGAGGTGTGCGGGCGCTCGATGCTCGCCTACGCCGTCGACGCGGCCACCGCCGTCCAACCCGAGCAGCTGTGCGTGGTCGTGGGCCACCTCCGCGAGCAGGTGGAGGCCCACCTCGACGAGATCGCCCCCCACGTCGTCCGGGCGGTGCAGGACCAGCAGCGCGGCACCGGCCACGCGGTGCAGTGCGGGCTCACCGAGCTCGGTGACCTGCACGGCGACGTGGTCGTCACCTACGCCGACGTGCCGATGCTCACCGGCGACACGCTCATCGCGCTCGTCACCGCCCACCGCGCCGAGGGCAACGCGGTCACGGTCCTCACCGCCGACGTGGCCGACCCCACCGGCTACGGCCGCATCGTCCGCGAGGGTGACCGGGTGGCCCGCATCGTCGAGCACAAGGACGCCACCGACGCCGAGCGGGGGATCACCGAGATCAACTCGGGCATCTACGTGTTCGACGCCGGCACGCTGCGGGCCGGGCTGGCCTCGCTGCGCGCCGACAACGCCCAGGGCGAGCTCTACCTCACCGACGTGGTCGGCTACGCCACCGGCCACGGCGGCCGTGTCGGCGCGTACGTCACCGACGACGCCTGGCAGACCGAGGGCGTCAACGACCGGGTGCAGCTGGCCGCGATGGCCAAGGAGATGAACCGTCGCGTCGTCGAGCGCTGGCAGCGCGCCGGGGTGACCGTGTGGGACCCGGCCACCACGTGGATCGAGGCATCCGTCGACCTGGCCGAGGACGTGACCCTGCTGCCCAACACGATCCTGCGCGGCGCCACGTCGGTCGCCACGGGCGCCACCGTCGGCCCCGACACGATGCTCACCGACGTCGAGGTGGGAGAGGGGGCCACCGTCACCCGGTGCCAGGGCTCCCTCGCCGTGATCGGCGACAGGGCCCAGGTCGGCCCCTACAGCTTCCTGCGCCCCGGCACCGAGCTGGGCGCCAAGGGCAAGATCGGCGGCTTCGTCGAGACCAAGAACGCCCGCATCGGCGACGGTGCCAAGGTGCCCCACCTCACCTACTGCGGCGACGCGGTCGTGGGCGCGGGGGCCAACATCGGCGCGGGCACCATCTTCGCCAACTACGACGGGGTCACGAAGTCCACCACCACGGTCGGCGCGGCGTCGTTCGTCGGCTCCAACTCGGTGCTGGTGGCGCCGGTCCACGTGGCCGACGGCGCCTACGTCGCCGCCGGCTCGGCGCTCACCGACGACGTCGGACCCGGCGAGCTGGCGGTCGCCCGCGGCAGGCAGCGGAACATCGCCGGCTGGGTGGCGTCGCGCCGCGCCCAGACGGCCACCGACGCGGCCGCGCAGGCCGCCCTCGCCGACCCCGCCCGCGGCGCCGGCGCCGACCAGGAGGCGTGAGTCGCATGAGCGGTCTCACCCGCAAGGACAGCAAGCACCTGATGCTCTTCTCGGGCCGGTCGCACCCCGCCCTCGCCAACGAGGTCGCCGACCTGCTGGGCGTCGAGCTGGTGCCGATGCGGGCGGTGACCTACGCGAACTCCGAGATCTACGTGCGCTTCGAGGAGTCCGTACGAGGGTCCGACGCCTTCGTGATCCAGTCGCACCACGCCCCGGTGAACGAGTGGCTCATGGAGCAGCTGATCATGGTCGACGCGCTCAAGCGGGCCTCGGCCAAGCGGATCACGGTGGTGTCACCGTTCTACCCGTACGCCCGCCAGGACAAGAAGCACGCCGGTCGCGAGCCGATCTCGGCCCGGCTCATCGCCGACCTCTACCACGCGGCCGGGGCGTCGCGGATCATGTCGGTCGACCTGCACGCCGCACAGATCCAGGGCTTCTTCAACGGGCCCGTCGACCACCTCCACGCCCTCCCGCTGCTGGCCGACTACGTGAAGGAGAACTACTCCGACGACGAGATCGTGGTGGTGTCGCCCGACGCGGGCCGCGTCCGCCAGGCCGACATGTGGACCGACCGGCTCGGCTGCACCCTGGCGATCATCCGCAAGCGGCGCGACCCCAACGTGGCCAACACGGTCGCGGTGCACGAGGTCGTCGGCGAC
>JBHAES010000016.1:0-6971 GCA_041855725.1 Actinomycetota bacterium | reverse complement strand
CACCGTCGCCAGCGCCGCCCCGACGGCGACCGCCGCGGCCGTCGCCACCCCCACCCGTGCGGCGACCCGGCCGAGGCCGGCCACGTCGACGGCGTCGTGGTGGCGGGTCAGCCAGAACCCGTTGAGGGCGGCGGCCACGACCAGCGAGACGGTCGTAGCGAGCGCGATGCCGCGGACGCCCCACAGCGGGCCGAGCCACAGGTCGCCCGCCACGTTGACGGCCATCGCCACCACCGCGGTGACGACGGGCCGCACCGTGTCGCCCACCGCGTGGCTGGCCCGTACGAACAGGGTGGAGACGCCGAGCGCCACGAGGGCGGGGGCGTACCAGCGCAGGGCGACGGCGGTGGCGGCGACGGCGGCGTCGTCGAAGGCGCCGTAGCCGAAGAGGGTCGCCACCACGGGCTGCGCCACCACCACGAGCACCGCGGCGACGGGGGCCAGCCCGGCCAGCACCACCGTGAGGCCCCGCCCGACGAGGCGCCGCAACTCGCCCCGGTCGTCGGCGGCGGCCCCGATCGCCGGGTACAGCGGCACGAGCAGGCTCGCCACGATGACCGTCTCGGGCAGGTTGACCACGTGCCACCCGTACGAGAGGGCGGTGATGGCGCCGTCGCCGACCGACGAGGCGACGGCCCGGTCGACGAGCTGGTTGACGTTGGTGACCGCGCTGGCGAGCAGCAGCGGCGGCAGCATGCCGGTGATCTCCTGGAAGCCGGGGTCGCGCAGGTCGAGGCTGGGGCGGATCCGTAGCCGCAGCGCTCGCAGCGGGGGCAGCTGCAGCAGCAGCCGGACGAGCGACCCGACCACGAACCCGACCGCGAGCGCCGTCCCGCCGTGGTGGGGGCCGAAGCCGGCGGCCGCGACGATCATGACGAGGTTGAAGGGGATGCCCTGGGCGCCGGCCCACCCGAACCGGCCGTGGGCGTGGCCGACGCCGGCGAGCAGGTTGGTGGCCGACACGAGCACGGTGGCGAGCAGCACGATCCGGGTCAGGTGGGCGGCCAGGGCGGCCTCCGCGGGGCCGAACCCGGGCGCCACGACGGCGACCACCTCGGCGGCGAAGACCGCCGCCACCGCGCCGGCCAGCCCGAGCACCAGCATGGCCACGGTGAGCGCCACGTCGACGGTGCGGTGGGTGCACGGCCCGCCCTCGGGGCAGTCGTTGGCCTGCCGCGACACGACGGGGGTCAGCGAGCGCGCCATCGCGCCCGAGACGAGCCCGAGCACCAGGTTCATCACGCCCTGCGCCACGAGGTAGGCGTCGAGGTCGGCGCCGGCGCCGAAGACGGCGCCGATCACCACGTCGCGGACGAACCCGAGCAGGGTGGACCCGAAGGTCAGCGCCGCCACGAGCACCGCCGCCCGCCGCACGCTCCACCGTCGCCTCGGCTCCTCAGGCTCCACTGTCGGCCCTTCCCAGGTTGCGGCTCCAGTCGGCGCCGTGGCGGACGCGGCGGGTCTCAGGTGGGGCCCGGCGGGGCCCACGGGGCGGGTGAGGGGGTCGCCCGCTCAGCGGCGCGCCCCTGGCGGGGTGAGCACGGCGAACGGGGTCCTGGTGTCGCGCTGGCCGAGCGGGTTGCCGCTCAGCACACGCAGCAGGGTCTCGAGGTCGGGGGCGTCGTCGGTACGGGCCCGGATGGAGCCGCCGAAGTCGTTGAGGTCGGCGATCACGACGGGCACGCCGAGGTGGGTGGCGATCTCGTCGCACACCTCGCGGGCGGCCGCGTCGTCGAGGGGCGGGAACAACAGGTGCTCGAACGGTGGGCGGCCGCCGTCGAGGTCGCGGGCCAGTGTGCCGGCCACTCGGTAGAAGGCGCCGTGCACCCCGAACGGGCGGGTCACGGCGGTGGCGGCGCAGGCGAGCAGCACCCGCGGCACGCCGACGTGCTCGAGGATGTACTGCATCTTCTCGGGCACCGAGATGCCGCGGGAGCCCGGGCGGGGCCGCACCATGCGGGCCAGGAGCCGGGCCAGCCAGCCGGCACGGTAGTCGGCCAGCGGGAGCGAGCGTCCGCTGAGGAGGACCGCGACCTTCTCGCTGATCACGAAGACGTGGTGGGGGGACAGCGTCGGGGCGTACGCGTCGAGGGTCTGGGTCAGGGTCAGGTCGCAGCCCAGCCACGGAGTCGTGACGGGCGTGACCTGCCAGGTGTCCACGCTGACCGGGCGGGCCCGGGTGGGGCCGGCCCTCCCACGGGTGAGAGCCATGGCGTCACTGTAGGGGATGTCCGACGAGGGTGCCGGGGCGGCCGGCCGACTCGTCTCAGGTCGTCTCACGGGCTGACACGAGGTTCCCGGGACGCGCACCGCCCCCGGCTCGCACCGGCTATGGTGCCGGGATGGGTCGCCGACTTGCAGCGCTGTACGCAGTCCTGCTGATACCCATCGCGCTCGCGGTGGTCAGCCAGGTGCTCGTCGTGCAGCTGGCACCCCCGGTGGTGCCCGACGCGCGGGTGACCATCACCGTGGGCGACGACCCGCAGGCGCCGCCCGCCACCGAGCCACCGCCCACCAGCGCCCCACCGGCCACCACGGCGCCACCGGCCACCGCGCCACCGGTCACCGCGCCACCGGTCACCACGGCGCCGGCGCCCCCGCCCACCACGCGGGCCCCGGCGCCCGCCCCCACCGACGACGACACCGACGACGGGGGCGACGACAGCGGCGGCGACGACAGCGGTGACGGGGGGGACGACGGGGGCGAGTGAGCGCCCACCGTACCCACCCCGCGCGGGGCGACAGACCCGCGCACACCGACCCACCCACCACGGCACCACCGAGCGAGCACACAGGGGTACAGATGAGTGACCAGACGACAGCCGGCACCGGAGTCTCGGCGCGGGTCCGCATCGTGGGGTGGATCATCCTGACCACGGCGTTCGCCCTGCTCGCCGTGACCCTCACGATGCGGTCGATCATGGTGCGGCAGGCCACGCTGCAGGCCAACCAGGCCGTGACGCAGGAGCTGCAGGAGTTCCAGGTGTTCGCCCGCGAGGGCATCGACCCGAGCACCGGCACCCGGTTCACCGACATGTCGACCCTCGTCGAGCGCTACCTGTCGCTGCAGACGCTCAGCCCGGGCGAGGTCGTCATCGGCATCGTCCCCGGCCACGACGTGCAGGTGGCCGACAACGCCGGCGGCCAAGGCCGCGAGCTCAGCCAGAACCACGTCAAGATCGGCGAGATCGTCGACCACCCGCGCGTCTCCGGGATCGTCGACACCGACTACGGCGAGGTGAGGTGGGGCAAGCAGGTCGTCGAGATCGGCACCGCCGGCCAGACCGAGCGGGGCGTGGTGATCGTGGCGACCTTCACGCAGCAGGCCATCGACGAGGCGCAGCAGCAGTCGGCGGTGCTGTTCGCGGTCGCCCTGGGCGGGCTGCTGCTCACCGCCGGCATCGCCTGGCTCGTCGCGGCCCGCATCCTCTCCCCCATCCGCGACATGGAGCGGGCCGCCCGCGAGATCTCGGCCGACGACCTCACCCAGCGGCTGCCCGTACGGGGCCGCGACGACATCGCCGCCCTCGCCACCACCTTGAACACGATGCTCGACCGGCTCGAGCGCTCGTACGCCTCGAAGCACCACTTCCTCGCCGAGGCGCAGAGCCAGCTCGCCCCGCCGCGCGACCGCATCGCCGCACTGCTCGACCAGGCCGCGGCCCCCGGCGTCACCGAGGGGCAGCGGTTCCGGCTCGCCGCCGAGGCCCGGCAGGAGCTGGCGCTCATGGAGTCGAAGCTGCGCGACCTGGAGGTGCTCGCCAGCATCGACAGCCCCAGCTTCGTACGGCCCCGGTCCGTCGCCGTCGGCGACCTCACCCGCGCCCTGGCGACCCGGTTCGCGGCCGACCCGTCGTCGCGCGTGGTGCTGGAGGGGGTCGCCGAGGTGGAGGCCACCCTCGACGCCGAGCGGGTCACCCACGCCGTGGAGCAGCTCGTGGCCAACGCCGCCGCCCAGTCCGGGCCCGGCGGCACCGTCGGCATCGGGTCGGCGGTCTGCGCCGACGACCCGACGCTCGTCGACCTGTGGGTCAGCGACACCGGCGAGCAGGTCGACGCCGAGCAGGCCCGCGCCATGTTCGAGGACCTGCGCACCAGCGACTCCGGCAGCCCCGAGGGGATGGGGCTCGGGCTCGCCGTCGTACGGGCCGTCGCCGACGCCCACCGGGGCAGCGCCTGGATCGAGTCGACCCCCGCGTCGACGAAGGTGGGGCTGCGGCTGCCCATCGTCTCCCCGCTGCGGAAGGAACCGGCGTGAACGCAGGGGCCGTCACCCGCTACGAGACCCGGCCCCCGGCCGTCGCCGAGCTCTACCGGGCGCGGCCGAGGCTGCGGCTCAGCCTGAAGCGGCGCAACCTGGCGGCCGCGGTCGCCGCCGTGCTCATGGGCGCGTTCCTGGTGTGGTGCGGCTGGCTCTCGTTCGGGCCCGCGCGCGAGCTGCCAGGCATGGCGGTGCTCACCCTCGGCGTCTTCTGCGCCGCGATCTGGCTGTGGATCTTCACCACGATCGACGACACGTACGTGGCCCTCGGCGCGGCCGTGCTGCTGGTGATGATGGGCAGCCTGCCCGACGACAAGCTGTTCTCGTCGCTGGGCGAGGACACGGTGTGGCTGCTGCTCGCCGCGTTCGTGATCTCGGCCGGCATCACCGGGTCGGGGCTGGCCACCCGCGCCGCCGTGTTCATCGTCACCGGGGCGAGCCGGGTGCGGGGACTCTTCCACGTGCTCACCACGGTGCTGGTGGCCACCGCGTTCGCGGTGCCGGCCACGTCGGGGCGGGCCGCGCTGGCGCTGCCCGTGTTCGTCGCGCTGGCCAACGTGCTGCGGGAGCACAAGCGGCTCGTGGTGGCGCTGGCGCTCACCTTCCCGTCGGTGATCCTGCTGTCGGCCGTCGGCTCCTACCTGGGCGCCGGGGCGCACCTGATCACCAGCCAGATCCTGCAGACCTCCGGCTACCCCGGCTTCAGCTTCGCCGGCTGGCTCGTGTTCGGCATCCCGCTGTCGCTGGTGTCGTCGCACCTGTGCACCGAGCTGATCCTGTGGCTGTTCACCCGGGCCGAGGACCGCCGGCAGCGGCTCAGCATCACCGTCGACGACGTGCAGTCGTTCTCCGACGTGCCGCTGTCGGGCCCGCTGACCGTGGCCCAGTCACGGTCGGCCATGCTCATCAGCGCGGTCGTGATGCTGTGGTGCACCGAGCCGCTGCACGGGCTGCACCCCGCGGTGGTGGCGCTGCTCGGCGCGCTGCTGATGGCGAGCCCCGGCTACGGCTCGGTGCAGATCGGCAAGGCGCTCAAGGGGGTGCCGTGGTCGCTGCTGCTGTTCATGGCCGCCACGCTCACCCTCGGCACCGCGCTCGTCGGGTCGGGGGCCGCGCAGTGGCTGGCGACCAAGCTGCTGGCACCGGTCGCCGGGCTCGGCGAGTGGGCCGGGGTCGGGTTCGTGGTCGTGGTCGTGCTGATCTCCACGGCCGCCCACCTGGTCATCCAGTCCCGGTCCGCCCGCTCGGCGGTGCTCATCCCGCTCGTCGTGTCGCTGGCGCCGGGGGTGGGTGTCGACGCGGTCGGTATCGCGTTCGCGTCCACGGCGGCGGCCGGATTCTGCCACACCCTCACCAGCTCGGCGAAGCCGGTGACCCTGTTCTCGGGCATCGAAGGGGTCGACACCTACACCCCGAAGGACCTGCTGCGGCTGTCGGCGTTCCTCGCCCCCCTCATGGTGCTGCTCGTGCTCGTGTTCTCGTTCTTCGTCTGGCCTCTCATGGGGATGCCAGTCCTCGTCCCGTGACCCCTCGACGCTGAAGGAGCCCTCATGTCCCTGCGTATCCTCATCGCCCCGTCCGGTTTCAAGGAGTCCCTCGACGCGAACCAGGTGGCCGCGGCCGTCGCCGACGGCATCCGCCGGGTCCTGCCCGACGCCGAGATCCGCGCCGTGCCCATCGCCGACGGCGGCGAGGGCACCGCCGAGACCCTGGCCGAGGCCACCGGCGGCCACCTCGTCGGGTGCCGCGTCGTGGGACCCGTCGGCGCCGAGGTCGACTCCCACGTCGCGATGCTCGGTGGCGACGCCGCGGGGGTCGCGGTCGTCGAGATGGCGGCCGCGGCCGGGCTGCGGCTCGTCCCCCGCGACCAGCGCGACCCGGGCGCCACCACCACGTACGGCGTCGGCCAGCTCATCGCCGCCGCCATCGACGCCGGCGCGGAGCGGATCCTGGTCGGCTGCGGCGACTCCGGCACCAGCGACGGCGGCGCCGGGGCGCTGCAGGCCCTCGGCGTCCGGGTGCTCGACGCCGACGGCAACGACATCGGCCGCGGCGGCGCGCAGCTCGACCGGGTCGCCCGCCTCGACCTGTCGGGCCTGCACCCCGCCCTCGCCGAGGGGCGGGTGCCCATGACCCTGGCGCTCAACTGGCACAACGTGCTGTGCGGCGAGCGGGGCGTGGCCCGCGTGTTCGGCCCGCAGAAGGGGGCGACCCCCGAGCAGGTGGAGCAGCTGTCGGCGGCGTTCGACAGGTGGGCCGAGGTGCTGGGCCGCGACTGCCTGCCGTCGGCGCGCGGCACCGACTTCGCCACCGGGCCGGGCACCGGCGCCTCCGGCGGGCTGGGGGCGGGCCTCGCGGCGATCGGCGCCACCTTGATGCAGCGCTTCGAGGCGCTGCTCGACTCGGGCCTGGCGGGGATCGACCTCGACGCCCTGCTCGCCGACGCCGACCTCGTCGTCACCGCCGAGGGGGCCATCGACTACCAGACGCCACGCGGCAAGGTACCGGCCGAGATCGCCCGCCGCGCCAGCCAGCGGGGCGTGCCCGTGATGGCCATCGCCGGCACCCTCGGCACCGGCGCGGCCGACGTGCACGACATCGGGATCGCGTCCATCGCCAGCATCGTGCCCGGACCGATGACGCTGGCCGAGGCCGTCGCCGACGCCCCCCGGCTGCTCACCGACGCCGCCGAGCGCCAGTTCCGCACCCT
>JBHAES010000015.1:0-4182 GCA_041855725.1 Actinomycetota bacterium | reverse complement strand
GTCGAAGCCGCACCGGTCGGCCGCCTCGACGCTGGAGTGCGCCGGGCTGAGCGGCCTGCCGATCCTCAGCGCGAAGGAGGACGTGGCCTCGGCCAAGCCCGCTCCCGACTCGCTGCGGCACGCCCTCGCCGGGCTCGACCGCGACCCGGCCGAGGTCGTGCACGTGTGCGACTCGCCCCAGGACGTGGCCGCCGCCCGCGCCGCCGGCATCGCCTGCGTCGCCGTCACCTGGGGCGCCAGCCTGCGCGGTCCCCTCGAGGCCGCCGGTCCCGACGCCGTGGTCGACGACGGACCCGGCCTCGTCGCCAGCCTCACCGCCGCCTGAGCCCCGCCCGGCCTGGCCTCGCCCGCCTGGGCCCGTCCGTGAGGGCTCCCGTACGCGTGGGGCTCTCGCCCGCGTGGGCGTACGCACGAAAGACGGCTCGGCGTGGCGCCATGACGCCGTGGGGCTCCGGCTCGCGTGGGCGTACGTCTGGGCTGGCGTTCGCCCCAGGCTCGCGTCCGCGCAGGGTCGCATCATCCACCTGGGACTCCCCGCTGGGGCAGTCGCCACGTCGGTTCGACCTGCTTGCGAACAACCCCGTGCCGACCCCGGGTGGTGAACACTGGCACCTCGGTCTGCGACCTTCAGAGACCACGTGGCCGGTCCCGCCATCACGCCCCACCGAGACTCTCCCCGTGCCGCAGCGCCTTCCCCGTCATGGACGAGCCGGGTCCACCGTTCTGGGACGTGGTGTGGTGGGCTCGGCGCTCGCAGTGCCAGGCCAGGGCGCCAGCACAGACCCAGGGCAAGCCTCCAGGGCAGGTCCCAGACTCAGGCCTGGTGCCGCGAGTCCGGGAGGTGCCATCCGGACCCAGGTACCCGGGCAGGCATGACGGTCCCGGGCGGGTGTATCAGGCCCAGGCCAGCTGACCGCCAGCGTGAGCCCCAGCCGACCACAGCAGGGTGCCCGGTCCCAGGGCACGTACCACCCACCCGGGCCAGGGCAGGTGCCCAGCCCGAGAGCAGGTGCTCAGACCCAGGGGTGCCACCGGTGGTCGGACCCGGCCACCGCACCCGGGCGGGGCCCGCCCGCGAGTCGTCCGCCACGACTCGCCCACGGTCGGGCATCGGTGCTTCGGTGTCATGCCCGGCACGCTAGCGTCGCCCTCTGACAGAGACTGGCGGCGCCTCGTACGGGCCCCGTACGGTCGTGGTGGC
Source organism: Actinomycetota bacterium (assembly GCA_041855725.1). Taxonomy (GTDB): domain Bacteria; phylum Actinomycetota; class Actinomycetes; order Propionibacteriales; family Propionibacteriaceae; genus JBHAES01. The sequence goes on along the minus strand of JBHAES010000015.1, from coordinate 2,981 downwards.
GCCGTGGCGGAGCGTGGCCGACGCTCGCGGGCGCAGGTCGCACCCGGCAGCCGCCTCAGCAGACGCCGACGGGCGGAACCAGGTGGCTCCGCCCGTCGTCTCAGCGCCCTTCGCCAGCCAGCCTCGGGCGCGTCGCGGCTACGCCTCGTGGTCAGGCCTTCATCGAGCCGGTCTCGAGGAACCGGACGTGCCAGGAGTGGGCCGTCCGCAGGTCGTGCGGGGTGTGCAGACCGTTGGCCTTGGTGAGGGCCTGGTCGTAGTAGTCCTGGATCTGCGCCTTGTAGTCGGGGTGGACGCAGTTGTCGATGATCGCCTTGGCCCGCTGCCTCGGCGACAGGCCGCGCAGGTCGGCGAGGCCCTGCTCGGTGATGAGCACCTGGGTGTCGTGCTCGGTGTGGTCGTGGTGCGAGACCATCGGCACGATGCAGGAGATGTCGCCGTTCTTGGCGGTCGACGGCGACACGAAGATCGAGATGAACGCGTTGCGGGTGAAGTCGCCCGAGCCGCCGATGCCGTTCTGCATGCGCGAGCCCATCACGTGGGTGGAGTTCACGTTGCCGTAGATGTCGGCCTCGATCATGCCGTTGGTGGAGATGACGCCGAGCCGGCGGATGTTCTCGGGGTGGTTCGAGATCTCCTGCGCCCGCAGGATGATGTGCTCGCGGTACTTGGCGGCCTCGGCGTTCATGCGGGCCGCGTACTCGGGCGAGAGCGAGAACGCCGTGGCCGAGGCGACCTTCAGCTTGCCGGAGTCGATGAGGTCGACCATGCCGTCCTGGATCACCTCGGTGAACGACTCCAGGTTCTCGAACGGCGACTCCAGCAGGCCCGCCAGCACCGCGTTGGCGATGTTGCCGACCCCGGACTGCAGCGGCAGCAGGCTCTTCGGCACCCGCCCCATCGCGGCCTCGTGGGTGAGGAACTCGATGAGGTAGCCGGCGATCTTCTTCGAGTCCTCGTCGAGCGGCTTGAAGGGCGTGTTGCGGTCGGGGGCGTCGGTCTCGATCACGGCGACCACCCGCGACGGGTCGATCACGTAGCACGGCTGCCCGATGCGGTCACCGGTGTGCATGATCGGGATGGGCATGCGGAACGGTGGCAGCCGGGTGCCGTAGTAGAGGTCGTGCATGCCCTCGAGCTCGAGCGCCTGCCACGAGTTGACCTCGAGGATGATCTTCTTCGCCTTCTCGAGGAACACCACGTTGTTGCCCACCGACGAGCTCGGCACGGCCTGCCCGTTCGCCTTGATGGCGGCCACCTCGATGACCGCGACGTCGAGGTCGCCGAGGAATCCCTGCCGCACCTGGATCGACGACTGCGACAGGTGGATGTCGGTGTAGTCGGTGACGCCCTTGTTGATCATCGCCCGCATGATCGGGTCGGACTGGTAGGGCATGCGGAACGACACCCCGCCCGTCTCGGCGAGCGCCCCGTCGAGCTCGGGGGCCGTGGACGCCCCCGTCCACATGCCCACCCGGAACTCACGGCCGGCGTCGTGCTCCTCCTTCATGCGGGCCGCGAGCGCCAGCGGCACCTGCTTGGGATAGCCGGCCCCGGTGAAGCCTGAGAAGCCGATGCTCTCGCCGTGGTGGATGTGCTTGACGGCCTCCTCCGCGGTGGTCACCTTGTTGCGGTAGAACTCGTAGTCGATGCGGGACACGTCGAAAGCTCCTTCTCGCGCGCGCGGCCGTACGGTTACGGACGTCGGGTCGAGCACCACCGTACCCAAACGCCGCCGCGTCCGGAGAGGCACGGGGGAGGTTGCCACCGTCGCGGCCCTTGGTAGCCTGCCCCCCATGACCCGTCCGGCCCCCACGGTGCGGCCACGTCCCCCGCGCCACCGCGCGACCCCATGAGCCCGTCGGCCCCGGCGCCGTCTGGCCCCGGTGGACGGCGGCCCCGTACGGGCGGCGCCCCCCGCGAGCGCACCGGTGACCGCCCGCCGGGCACGGTACCCCGGTCGGTGCCCGGACGCACCGCGGCCCGGGGGCGTACGAAGAGCCGCGGCTGGGTGCCGAAGCAGCACGGCGTGTGGGCGATGCTGGTGGCGCCGTGGCTGGTGGGGGCGACGCTGCGGGCCCGCGCCGGCGGCCCCGCGTGGGGCGCCGAGCTGGCGCTGCTGGCCTTCTGGGTGGCGGGGTACCTCACGTTCCAGGCCGCGTCGGGGTGGCTGAAGGCGGCGCCGTCGCGGCGGGCGGGGTACGGGCGGCCGGTGCTCGCGTACGGGGCGGTAGCCACGGTGCTGGGCGTGGTGGCGCTGGTGCTGCTCGGGCCGGGAACGCTGTGGTGGGTGCCCTGGTTCCTGCCGCTGCTCGCGGTGGCGCTGCGCATGGCGGCGACGAGACGGGAGCGCAGCCTGCTCGGTGGGGTGGCTACCGTGGCGGCGGCCTCGCTGCTGGGACTCGTGGCCCGCTACCCGCAGCCGCAGCCACCCGACCCCGTGACCGCGGCAGCGGTGGGGGCGTGCTTCGCGTACTTCCTGGGCACCGTGCTGTATGTGAAGACGATGATCCGGGAACGGGGCGAGCCCCGCTACCTGGCGCTGTCGCTCGGCTACCACGCCGCGGTCGCCCTCCTGGCCGCCGCGGGCTGGGCGGCCGGGGGCCCGGCCGTGCTGGCCCCCCTCGCCGGGCTGTTCGCCGCCGCCACGCTGCGGTCCTGGCTGATGCCGCGGCTGGGGGAGCGGCGTCCCGTCAAGCCGCTCCACGTAGGCCTGGTGGAGATCGGCTTCAGCGTCGCGCTGGTGGCGGTCTGTCTCGTCGCCGGCTAGACCGACGGTCGGTCGGGTCGGGGTGGGTCGACAAACTCGAGCCGCCGGCGGCTCGAATCTGTCCACCGGTATCGGACCGACCGACGGTCGGTCTAGGTGTACTGGTCGCACAGGTTGGGTACGAGGTGGGCTGGTGGGTGTCCTCCGAGTGCGGTGTGGCCGCGGTGGTGATTGTAGTGGTGGAGCCAGTCGGTGAAGCAGGCGACGCGTT
>JBHAES010000014.1:0-13211 GCA_041855725.1 Actinomycetota bacterium | reverse complement strand
GCGTGGCCAGCTCCGCGTGGTTGGTGCCCGGCAGCAGGCTGCCCCCGGCGGGCTGGGTGGTGGTGGCCGAGGTCGTGGGTTGCCCGCTCGGCGGCTCGGACGACGCGGGCACGTCGACGGCGGGGGTGCTGGCGGGAGCGGACGTGGGCTCGGGTGAGGGGGCCGCAGCCGGGCTGGTCGCGCAGCCGGCCGCGACCGCCGCAGAACCGGCGATCAGGATACGACGAGAGAAGGCCACCTCCCCAGTGTTGCACCAGGGTGGTCACGCGCCGCGACCGGGCGGTCCGTGTCTCCCCGAGACCGTCGGTCAGCCCAGCGCCTTGGCGCGGTTGCGCAGCTTGGCGCGCTCGTTCGCGTCGAGCACGGTCTTGCGGATCCGGACGTCGGTGGGCGTCACCTCGAGGCACTCGTCGGCCCGGCAGAACTCGAGCGCCTGCTCGAGCGAGAGCACCCGCGGCGGGATGAGTCGCTCCAGCTCCTCGCCGGTCGAGGAGCGCATGTTGGTGAGCTTCTTCTCCTTGGTGGGGTTGACGTCCATGTCGTCGGGGCGGGGGTTCTCGCCGACGACCATCCCCTCGTACACCTGGGCGCCCGGTCCCACGAACATCGTGCCCCGCTCCTGCAGGTTGAACAGGGCGTACGAGGTGACCGTGCCCTGCCGGTCGGCGACGAGCGACCCGGTGGGACGGGTGCGCAGCTCGCCGAACCAGGGGGCGTAGCCGTCGAAGACGTGGTGCATGATGCCGGTGCCGCGGGTCTCGGTGAGGAACTCCGTACGGAACCCGATGAGGCCGCGGGCCGGCACCACGTACTCGATCCGGACCCAGCCCGTGCCGTGGTTCACCATCTGCACCAGCCGCCCCCGGCGCAGGCCGAGCAGCTGGGTGACGACACCGAGGTACTCCTCGGGCACGTCGATGGTGAGGGCCTCGACCGGCTCCTGCACCTGGCCGTCGACCGTCCGGGTGACCACCTGCGGCTTGCCGACCGTCAGCTCGTACGACTCGCGCCGCATCATCTCCACCAGCACCGCGAGCTGCAGCTCGCCGCGACCCTGCACCTCCCACGTGTCGGGACGCTCGGTGGGGAGCACGCGGATCGACACGTTGCCGACGAGCTCCTGGTCGAGGCGGCCCTTGACGAGCCGGGCGGTCAGGTTCTTGCCGGCCTTGCCGGCCAGCGGCGAGGTGTTGATGCCGATCGTCATCGAGATGGACGGCTCGTCGACGGTGATGAGGGGCAGCGGGCGCGGGTCGTCGGGGTCGGCGAGGGTCTCGCCGATGGTGATGTCGGCGATGCCGGCGATCGCGACGATGTCGCCGGGCGAGGCCTCCTCGGCGGGCACCCGGTCGAGCGCCTTCGTCACGAGCAGCTCCGACAGCCGCACCCGCTGGACGCTGCCGTCGTGGCGGCACCAGGCGACCGTCTGGCCGCGGCGCAGCGTGCCGTTGACGACGCGGCACAGGGCGAGCCGACCGAGGTACGGCGACGCGTCCAGGTTGGTGACGTGCGCCTGCAGCGGGGCGCCCTCGTCGTACGAGGGCGCCGGGATCGTGCCGACGATCGTACGGAACAGCGGCTCGAGGTCGGGGGAGTCGGGCAGCCCGCCGTCGGCCGGCTGCGCCAGCGAGGCCCGGCCCGCCTTCGCGGCGCAGTAGACGACGGGGAAGTCGAGCACGTGGGCGTCAGCGTCGTCGACGAGGTCCATGAACAGGGCCAGCACCTCGTCGTGCACCTCGTCGATCCGGGCGTCAGGACGGTCGACCTTGTTGATCACCACGATGATCGGCAGCCGCTTGGCGAGCGCCTTGCGCAGCACGAACCGGGTCTGCGGCAGCGGCCCCTCGGAGGCGTCCACGAGCAGCAGCACCCCGTCGACCATCTCGAGGCCGCGCTCCACCTCGCCGCCGAAGTCGGCGTGGCCAGGGGTGTCGATGATGTTGATGGTCATCGGCACCCCGCCCACGGTGTGCTCCACCGCCGTGTTCTTGGCGAGGATCGTGATGCCCTTCTCACGCTCCAGGTCCATGGAGTCCATCACCCGGGTCTCCACGTCCTGGTTGGCGCGGAACGCGCCCGACTGCCACAGCATCGCGTCGACCAGCGTCGTCTTGCCGTGGTCGACATGGGCGATGATCGCGACGTTGCGCAGGTTCTCGCGTACGGGCATGCTCGCTCCCCCTCCGGGTCGTGGGACGGCTGGGGGACGCTCCGCAGCCGGTCCATTGTAGACGCCGAGGGCCGGTCCCCTCACGGCTACGCCGAGGCGCGGCGGATCAGCGTCCAGAGCAGCTCGAAGGTGCGCGGCTCGACGTCCGGGTCGTCGATGCGGCGCAGCAGGTGCCGCATGGGGGGCCGGTAGTCGGGGCGGTCGACGCCGAGGGTGGTGAGGGGTGGGATCGTGTCGGCGCTGCCCTCGATGTTCCCCATGCCGATGATGCGTAGCTCGTCGGGCACCGGGATGCCACGGTTCAGGGCGGCCCACAGCAGCGAGATCGCCACGCGGTCGGCGGTGGCCAGCATCGCGTCGGGCGGGTCGGCCTCGGCGAGCACGTGGTGGGCGGTGAGGTCGGGGCTGCGCACCGTGGTGGGGGCGTGCCAGTCGACCGTACGGACGCAGCCCCACGGGTCAGGGTGGCCGAGCTCGCGCATGGTCTCGGCGAAGGTGTCGGCGCGGGTGTCGTGGGCGTCGGTGCGCAGGCACAGGATGCGCCGGCAGCCGGAACCGACGAGGTGGTGGACCGCCTGCCGCACCGCCGCCGCCTGGTCCTGCCACAAGACGTTGGCCCCAGCCGCGTCCCGGTTGCCGACCACGAGCAGCGGGCCGCCCGACGCCACGAGCCGCGCCAGCCGGTCAGCGGTGACGCTCGGGTGCGCGAAGAGGACGTTGGCGTCGGCCAGACCGTCGGTCAGCAGCTCCTCCATGCGGTCGAGGCTGGTCGCGTCGGGCCGGTAGGGGATCGTCACCTGGTGGTAGCCGTGCTCGGCTGCGACCTCGTCGAACTGCTCCATCACCTCGATCGTCCACGGGCTCAGCGGCAGGTGGTGGGCGACGGCGACGAGTCGGGTGCGCCGGCTGCGCAGCGACCGGGCGGCCCGGCTGGGCCGGTAGCCGAGCTCCTCGGCCGCCTGCCGGACGCGTGCCACCACCGCGGGCGAGCTGGGGCGGGTGCGGTCGCGGCGGCCGCTGAGCACGTACGACACGGTGGCGACCGAGACCCGGGCCCGCTCGGCGACGTCCTTCTGGGTGGGTGCGCCCACGTCGCCTCCTCTCGTCGTGCCCTTGACGCTAACGTAGCCGTCATGCCATGGTGAATCGACTAACCACTGCGGGACACACTGCAAAGGAGCACGCGATGACCACACCCCGCACCAGCCGCCGCACCCTCCTCGCCGCCACGCTGGGCGGGCTGGCGCTGGCCGGCTGCCAGGTCGACACCGGCTCGTCCACGACGGGGGCCAGCCAGGCCGGTGACGTCATCACCCTCCCCGACCTGCCCGACGCCGTCGTGCCGTCGAGCCAGATCAGCTACCGCTGGTGCGACTCCGGCGACCTCAAGGCGCTCTTCGTCGGCGGCACCCTCAAGGCGCTCACCGCGAGGTACCCGACCATCGCGACCACGTACGACGGCAAGGGGTGGGACACCGTCAACCAGGTCGTGCCGCTCGGCATCCGCAACGGCTCGGCCCACGACGCCTTCCAGCTGCCCAGCACCACCACGCCGCAGACCGCGATCGAGCAGGGCTGGGTGGTGCCGCTCGACGACATCCTCGACGTCGGCCGGCTGACGGCGCAGCTCCCCGAGGGCTCCTTCGTGCCCGGCATCCACGTGTTCGACGCCAAGACGTACTCCTACCCCCTCAGCTCGCCGAAGCGCCTCGACATGATGGCCTTCTACGACCTCGACGTGATGAAGCAGGCCGGCGTCGACGACCCGGTGGCGCAGATCACCTCGTGGGACGGGCTGCGAGCCGCCCTGCGCAAGGTGGCGGCGACCGGCAAGCCCGGGCTCATGCTGGAGAGCGACCGGCTCAACATCCTCATCGCCGCGCTCGCCCAGACCATGGGCTGGACCGGGTTCGCCAACGGCCTCGACTACAAGACCGGCAGGTACGCCTTCTCCAGCGACGCGTTCGTCGAGGCGTACGAGTTCCTGCGCTCCCTGGTGACCGACGACCTGGTGGTGAAGGGGTTCCTGAACCTCGTGCAGCGCGACTCGCGGGCCCAGATGACCAGCTCGGTGGCGGGCATGATCTTCAACGGCCCGTGGGACATCCCGGCCTGGAAGCGGACCGCCCCCGACTGGCGGTACGCCATCGCGCCGGTGCCGCCGGCCGTGCAGGGCACCGACTACCACGTGCCCTACCAGAACTCGGGCGGCAACGGCGCGTTCGTCTACGCCAAGAGCCCCCACCACGCGATCACCGCGGCCCTCATCAGCTACATGACCTCGCCTGCCGGGCAGAAGGCGCTCGTGCTCACCTCGGGCGGCCTCCTGCAGTCGATGAACCCCACGTCGAACGCCGAGGCCGCGACCAGCGACCTGCTGGACGCCAACGCCAAGCGGGCCGCCGCCATCGCCGACCAGCTCCTGCGGCAGTCGCCGATGGTCGAGCTGCGCAACCCCGACGCCGCGAAGGTGACGATGGAGCGCAAGCCGGTCACCCCCGGCATCCTCGAGGTGCTGCAGGGCCTGTTCACCGGTCAGCTCACCGACGCCAGGGCCGAGCTCGCCAAGGTCGACGCCGCCCTCGACGCCAGCCTGGACGCCGCGATCGAGGCGGCGCGGGCCAAGGGGTCGACCGTCACCCGTGACGACTACGTGTTCGCCGGCTGGGACCCGACCAAGGACTTCACCAGCGCCGACTACCGGAACCTGTGATGGCCACCCTCACCCACCGGCGCCGGGTGGGGCGATGGTACGGCGCCACCACGACCCTGTGGTGCTACGCCTTCCTCGTGCCCGCCCTCGTCATGACGGCCCTGTTCACCGGCTACCCGATGGTGATGTCGTGGTACTACTCGTTCACCAGCTGGTCGGGCTTCAGCGACGACCCGGTGCTGGTGGGGGCGGCCAACTACGCCGAGCTGGTGAGCGACCCGTACTTCTGGGGCGCGTTCGGGCGCTCGATGGTCTTCGTGCTCGTCGGCACCCCCGTCCGGGTGGTGCTGGCACTCGTGGTGGCGATCATCCTCAACCGCCAGGTGATGCGGCTGTCGACGGCGTTCCGCACGATGTTCTTCCTCCCGGTGATGGGATCGGCCGCGATCCTGGGCGTGATCATGACCTTCGTGCTCAACCCCAACAACGGGCCGGTGAACACGGCGCTGCTGGCCACCGGGGTGACCGACCGGCCCGTCGAGTTCCTCTCCGACCCGGGCCTCGCCCTGTGGACGACGCTCGCCGTGCACGTGTGGAAGAACTTCGGCACCACGATGATCTACTGGCTCGCCGCCCTGCAGACGATCCCCGAGGAGTACCTGGAGGCCGCCCGGCTCGACGGTGCCGGCTGGTGGGGGATCCTGCGCCACGTGACGATGCCGATCCTCGTCCCGTTCGCGCTCATCATCGTCGTCCTGACCGCCCGCGAGAACCTGCACGCGTTCGCGATCATCCAGACGATGACCGGCGGCGGGCCCCACTACGTGACCGAGGTGATGGAGATCTACATCTACCGCACCGCCTTCCAGCCGCTGGACGGCACCGTGCCGCGGCTCGGCTACGCGTCGGCTGCCGGGTGCTTCTTCGGCACGGCGACCCTCGTGCTCACCCTCGTGCAGCTGTGGGCGATGCGTACGGTCGCCGCCGGCCGTGCCGCGACGAGGCAGGGGGCACCCTCATGACGACACGGGTCAGGACCGGCCGCGCCGCGCAGTTCTCACGTCGCGACCGGATCTGGGCCGTCGGCATGACGGCGCTGCTGCTGCCCGTCGCCCTCGCGTGGGTGTACCCGTACGTGTGGACGCTGTCGTCGTCGCTGAAGAGCACGCCCGAGATCTTCCGCTCGCTCAACCCGTTCACCCCGGTGGTGCGGGTGGGCAACTACCTGCGGGCGTGGGACGACGCGAGCATGAGCACCTACCTGGCCAACACCGTCGTGGTCACCGTCGGCTCCATCATCATCTCGGTGGTGTGCGCCGCCACCATGGGGTACGTGCTGGGCCGCTACCGGTTCGGTGGCAAGAAGGCGCTCGTGGGCCTGTTCGCGCTCGTGGTGTTCCTGCCGGAGGGCTACACCATCATCCCGATCTTCGACCTCATCGCGCGCCTCGGCCTGAGCGGGTCGCTGTGGGGCGTGACGCTGGCCGAGGCCGGCGGGGTGGGCATCGTGACGGTGCTGCTCTACATGGGCTACTTCGCCCAGCTGCCCAAGGAGCTGGAGGAGTCGGCACGGGTCGACGGGGCCGGCTTCCTGCGGATCTTCGCCACCGTCTACCTCCCCCTGGCGAGACCCGTCACCGCCACGGCTGTCATCCTTCAGTTCATGCACTCGTGGAACGACTTCCTGCTCCCGCTGGTGCTGACGCTGACCCAGCCGGACCTTCGGACCCTGTCGGTCGGCGTGTACGCCCTGCGGACCAGCTACCTGACCGACTGGGGCGTGATGACGGCGGGCTCGGTGATCGCGCTGCTGCCGATCGTCGTCGTGTTCCTGTTCCTCCAGCGGTACTTCATCGAGAGCGTCGCCGGCGCCGTGAAGGGTTGATCTGACGTGTCGCACCAGCACCCTGCTCGTCCCGTACGACCCCAGTCCGGCGCGGCCGGGCCCCGGTGGGCGCGTCACGACCGGCCCAACATCGTGCTCGTGTGCGTCGACGAGATGCGCGGCGACGCCCTCTCAGCGGCCGGGCACCCCGTGGTGCGGACGCCGCACCTCGACGAGCTGGCCGGTCACGGCACGATGTTCACCCGCGCCTACTCGGCCACCCCGACCTGCGTGCCCGCGCGGGTGGCGCTGCTCACCGGCCAGTCGCCCGAGCGCCACGGCCGCTACGGCTACGCCGAAGGGGTGCCGTTCAGCGTCGCCCACCCGGTGACGATGCCGGGTGTGCTGCGCCAGCACGGCTACCAGACCCAGGCCATCGGCAAGATGCACGTCTTCCCCGAGCGGGCCCGGGTCGGCTTCGACGACGTGCGGCTCCACGACGGGTTCTTGCACTTCGGGCGCCGCCACGGGTTCCGCCACCTCACCGTCAACGACGACTACCTCGTCTGGCTGCGCCGCCAGCCCGGCGTCGACGCGATGGCCGACTACTTCGACGACGGGGTCGGCTGCAACTCGGTGGTGGCCGCACCCTGGCCCCGCGACGAGCACCTGCACCCGACGAACTGGGTGGTCAGCGAGGCGATCGAGTGGCTCCACCGCCGCGACCCCGACGTGCCGTTCTTCCTCTACCTGTCGTTCCACCGGCCGCACGCCCCCTACAACCCGCCCCGCTGGGCGTTCGAGCAGTACCTCCACGGGCCCCGTACCACGCCACCGGTGGGCGACTGGGTGGGTGCCTACGACGACGTGCGCCGCGACGGCTACCACCAGCTGCAGCACGGCAGGCTCGACGACGAGACGCACCACCGGGCCAAGGCGGGCTACTACGGCAACATCACCCACATCGACCTGCAGCTGAACCGCTTCTTCGAGGCGCTCAGCGACTTCGAGCTCGTCGACGACACCGCGATCGTGTTCGTCTCCGACCACGGCGAGATGATGGGCGACCACGACTTCTACCGCAAGTCCGTCCCGTACGAGGGCAGCGCCCGGGTGCCGTTCGTCGTGGTGCCGGCACCCCGGTTCGCCCCCGACGCTCGCCGCGGCACGGTGAGCGACGCGCTCGTGGAGCTGCGCGACGTGATGCCCACGGTGCTCGACATGGCGGGCGTGCCCGTGCCCGACACCGTCGACGGACGCAGCGTGCTGCCGCTGCTCGCCGGCGACGCCGGCGCCGGCTGGCGCGACGAGCTGCACGGCGAGCACGTCTACCTCGGCCAGTCGCTGCAGTGGCTGACCGACGGCCGCTGGAAGTATGTGTGGCGCTCCCGCCTCGGCGACGAGCAGCTGTTCGACCTCGCCGCCGACCCGCACGAGCTCCACGACCTGGCGGGCGACCCGGCGTACGCCGACCGGCTCGCCCAGTGGCGCGCCCGCCTGGTCGACCACCTCCGCGACCGCGAGGAGGGCTACGTCGCCGACGACACCCTCGTGCCCGGCCGAGAGCCCCGCACCGAGGCGAGCTGGATCACAGCCCTCAAGGTGACCTGACCGGGTGAAGTACCAGCTGCGCGCCGGTGGCGCGGAGCATCTGGAAGGTGTCGACGGTGGTGACACCCATGGCTGTGCAAGCGTCCGGGATGAGCACGCGTCTGCGGGCTTGCGGCTGGGAGCGTTCATGGGTCACCACGGTGTGCGCATGCTCGCGCGCAAAGGCGACGAGCAGGTAATCGGCATCAGTGCCGGTGAAGCTGCTGAGAGCGGCAGGCGTGTAGCCCTGGGATGCCGCCCAGACGCTGAGGGCCTCGAAGTGGTGGGTGGTCTTGTCGTCGATGGCCTGGAAGAACCCGGCGTTCGTCGCCGCCCAGATCGCGAGTTCATCGTCGCCGGCGACGAGCTCGTCCCGGACCGCCTCGATGCTGCACGCGAGGTGCTTGCGATGAGCCTGATCGAGCCACTCCCAGAAGCCGGGGGCGATATCGAAGGCGTAGTAGCGGTTCTTTGCCTCGATCAGGACGTTGGCGTCGAGCAGGTACATCACGCCACCTGGAGACGGTTAGCCAGGTTCTCGAAGGTCGCATGCTTGCGGACGCCGAGGAGCTGGTAGGCGTCGCGATAGGTGGTCGATCCCTCCAGGGTGCTGGTGATCACCGCGGTGGCGAACCTGCGACTGAGCCGCAACGGTTGCGTGTGATAGTAGTTTCCGCCGGGGCGACGCGCTGGAAGGAGGCTGAGCACCCGGCTGCGTTCCGCGGCGTAGCGGTTCTGGTAATCCACCCGCGACAGGAGTTCCGCCTCGCGCAGTCTAGTGAGCACCACCAGGGTGCTGACGCTGAAGTGCCTGGCGAGACGCTCCAGTTCGTCGGTGCTCGGCGGCCCGTGATACTCAGACTGTAGCGACGCCAACGGTACGAGCGCTTCGGCAGCCACCTCGTTGCACCACCGTTCGTCGTTGTGACCGTGGACAGCCAGGTCGGCATCGGACAGCGCGCTGGCGCCGAGCCAGACGTGCGCCAGCTCGTGGAGGAGGGTGAAGATCTGGGCTGGCTTGGTGTCGGCACCGTTGATGAAGACCAGGGGGGCCACCGGGTCGGCAAGGGCGAACCCGCGGAACTCCCTGGGGTCCAGCCTCCGGTGCGTGTCGGCACCCACGACCCCGTTGACCATCACCAGCACGCCGAGCTGTTCTGCCCGGTCGATGAGGCGTCGCAGCGTATCGTCCCAGGCCTTCCGCTGCGCCTGAGCGACGTCGAGCAGCTTGCGCAGTCGCGCCGCCACGTCACGGGGTGGGGTGTCAGTCGTCGCAGCACCCACGAAGTCTGGGCCCGCCAAGCCCACCTCGAGGGCATGGGCCCGGTACCAGTCCTGGCGCAGCTGGCACTGGTGGATCGTGTCGAGCAGGTCGACCGACGGTTGGGGCACCGTCACGTTACCCATCGTGCGCAGGTCAGGGATCGGTACCTGCTCCACCGGGGGCTCCGGGAGGAACAACAGGCCCAAGGGCGTGTGGGTGTCGCTGGCGAACCTCTGGATCTGCTTCAGCGTGGGCCGCCGCTGCCCGGAGAGCCACTGCGCGAGCAGGGGGGCCCGGCGGTCGACCGTCGCCGCGTCCCAGCCCGCACGGTCGACCGCCCATTGCAGCACGTCCGGTGCCACGTCGACACGTACGCTCATCCCGATCCTCCGCACCCGGCGGCGTGCCCGCCACCGTGGTCAGTCTACGAGGCAGCACCGTCAGACCGGGACCGTGTCGGTCTCGGCCCGGGCGGCGGCGAGCATGGCCGCGTACGGCGGGACGGCCTCCCACGAACCCGGTTCGCACCGGACCTCGATGCCGTGGGCGGTGAGCACCCGGACCACGTCGGCGTCGCCGAGCCGACCCGCGTCGGCCAGCGCCCCGGCCAGGTCGACCAGTGCCCGCCGGTGGGTGGCATGGGTACGGGCCACCTCGGACCCGGCGGCGTCGAGCAGGGCCACGACCGCCTCGGAGGTGCCCGACCGGTCCAGGTCGTACGGCTCGTCCAGGGTCATGACCGCCGGGAAGCGCGGGTCGAACCCGTGCCGGCGCACGTGGTCGACCACCAGCTGCGTGGCAGCCTCCCGGTCGGAGGCGGCACCCGTGCTGCGGGCGTCGTCCCCGAACACGAGGGCCTCGGCGAGCCCGCCCGCCAGCTGCACCCGCACCTTCGCCAGCATCGACGCCTTGGTGGCGTGGATGCCGTGGCCGAACGTGAACCCGCCGTGCTCCGACGACGCGACCCGGCAGATCACCTGCTGCGGGGCCACTCCCAGCTCGAGGCAGTGCACGAGGGCGTGGCCCGCCTCGTGCACCGCCACGCAGGCGAGCCGGTCGGGCGTCACGTCGCTGCGGATCCGGTCGAGGCGGCCCTCGTAGGGCACCTCGATCGCACCGTCGCCGAGCACGGCCACCAGCACGTGACGGTCGGGGTCGTACGACAGGGCGATCTCGGCGTGCCCGCCGGACAGGGCCGCCAGCAGCAGTCCCGAGAGGTTCGCCTCCACCACGTCGGCGACGGTGCTGAGCACCGGCCGCACCCCCTGCACGGGGAACACGCCGTTGCGGTAGACCAGCTCGTGCACCGACGAGTCGAGCACGACCTGCACGCCGTAGGCGTCGTGCATCGCTGCGGCGACCCGGTCCAGCTCGCGGGCGATGAGCCGCTCGAAGTGCTCCCGGCGCAGGCTCGGGTAGACCAGGTGCGTGTTGCCGAACCGGGCCACCTGCTCGGGGCGGAACCGGCGCAGCAGCGCGTCCTTCACGTCGATCGCGGTGACCCGCTCGCACATGTCGGCGAACGAGTCGGCGTCGATGTCGGCCTCGCTGGCCTGGGTCGCGACCCCGTACGCGTCGTCGAGGTTGCCGCACACCACCACCAACGACCTGGTGCAGTCGAGGGGACGGAACACGGCCTTGTCGCGCCGCTTCTCGGCGATCACCTCGTGCGCCTCGGCGACCCGCAACCGGGCCAGCTCGCGGACCGGCTCGGCCAGCCGCAGCTCCCGCTTGAGCCGGGTCGCGTACCACACGCCGATCCGCGCCTTGCGCTTCCACCCGATCAGGTGGTGCTCCAGGTCGTCGAGCTCGGCGGGACTGGTGCGGGTCAGCCGGCCGTCGGACAGCAGCTGCCACAGGTCCTGGAACCGCTTGGTGCCGACGTCGTCGCCCCGCTCGTCGATGGTGCGGAGCCGCTGGATCTCGTCGACCAGGATCACGGTGGGCGTGCCCTCGAGCGCGCCCGTACGCTCCAGCCGGGAGACCACCGACGTCTTGTCGGTGGTCTCGTCGCCGTTGGCCGGCTCGAGCTCGACGAAGTGCTCGTCGAGGTCGAGGGCGGCCACGAGGCGGCGGACGAGGTCGGTCTTGCCCACCCCCGTCATGCCCCAGAGGCCGACGACGACGGGTCGGGTCACCAGCTGCGGCGCGACGTACCAGAGCCGGACGGCGTCGACGAGCTCGTCGATGATGCCGTCGATGCCGATGAAGTGGTCCTTCAGCTCCTTCCGGGCACGCCGCAGCCGGGCGTCGCGCTTGGCGACGATCCTGCGGTCGATGGTCTGCACGAGGGACGATTGTGCCCGGTGGCCCGGCCCGGCCGCCACCGCATTCTCACCCGTCGAAGGTGGCGGTGAAACGAGCGTTCGCCAGCACCGGCACCGCCTCGCGGGCCTGCGCCACCACCGCCGGGTCGAGGTCGGCCACGAGCAGCTCGGGGGCCTCGCCGGCCTCGGCGAGCACCTCCCCGTACGGCGACACCACCAGCGACCCGCCGACGCCGGTGGGGGCGCCGCGCCGGCCCGTGCGGCCCACGCTCTCGGGCGGCGACTGACCGCAGGCGAGCACGTACGACGTGGCGTCGAGGGCCCGGGCCACGGCGAGGGCCCGCCACTGCTCGGCCTTGCGGGGCCCGGGCGCCCACGACGCGGCCACCGCGACCGCGTGGGCGCCGTGGCGCGCGTAGTGGGTGAACAGGTCGGGGAACCGGATGTCGTAGCAGACCGCCAGCCCGAGGACGACCCCGTCGATCGTCACCGTACGCGGGGCGTCGCCGGGCGCGACGTGGTCGGACTCGCGGAAGCCGAAGGCGTCGTAGAGGTGCAGCTTGTCGTACCCCGCGGCGCCCTGCGGCCCGGCGGCGAGCAGGGTGTTGCGGGTACGCCCGTCGGCGGCGAGGGTGAACATGCCGGCCAGCACGGCGACCTGGTGGCGGGCGGCGAGCCGACCCACCTGCGTGGCCCACGGGCCGCCGACCGGCTCGGCGACCTCGGCGGAGCGCCGGTCGAACGACGCCATCGTGGCCTCGGGCAGCACCACGACGCTCGCCCCGGCGGCCGCCGCGGCCGCGACCTGCTCGGCGACCAGCGCCAGGTTCTCGTCGGGGTCGACGCCGGAGCAGACCTGGGCGAGGGCGACCCGCATCACGCCCACGGCCCCGGCTCGACGCGGACGGGCGCGTCGGTGGCGACCGCCCGGGCCACGGCGAGCGCGACCCGGTGGTCGGTGGCCGCCTCGGCGAGCGGGTACGGCGGCTCGGCGTCACCGGCGACCCAGCGGGCCGTGTCGACCAGCAGCGTCGCCACCGCGATCTCGTCGTCGTACCACCGCTGCGCGGGGAACGGGTTGCGCCACAGCACGTCGTCGCCCAGCGCGATGTGCTCCGAGCAGTAGGTGTTCATCTCCAGGTCGTGCCCGGTCTGGCGGCGCACGAACGGCTGCCGCAGGATCGTGCGGGGCCCCGTGAGCCGTACGGCGGCCTCGTCGCACACCTCGCCGCGGGTGCCGCGCACGAGCAGCCGCCGGCTGCGCAGCAGGTTGCGGGTCTGGTTGTCGGTGAAGTCGTAGAGCCCCGAGCGGCCGTCGCCGAAGTCGAGCGTCGCCAGCACCGTGGCGGCGTCGTGCTCGGTGTCGTCGTCGGTCCACCCGGCCCGCGACAGCGGCTGCACGAGCGGGGCCACGAACCGTACGCCCCGCACGGTGACCGGGT
>JBHAES010000013.1:0-8478 GCA_041855725.1 Actinomycetota bacterium | reverse complement strand
CGAATGCACAAGGGGTTTGTTGCCCCCAGCCCACCCAGCTACGAGCCGTGGCCCCGCCCGACGGAACGCTCAGCAACGACCAAACCGTCGGGCGCGATGCCCGCGGACCGGTACGAGCCGCGGCAGCACGACGCCCGCACCAGACCGGAACCACACGCCTCATCCACGCCCGAAGCACCAGGCACCGCCCGCAACCACCACCAGCACCCCACACCAACCGCACCCGGCCCCCAGACTGATCCGACGCTCCCCGACCAGCAGCCGCCCGCGACCACCGGTGCCGTTCCCGCGGCGCGGACCCAACGCAACCACCCGCCGCCCCGGACGCGCCGCGGGCCCGCCGGACGACCACCGCCCGCAACCACAAGGACGAGGGCCACGGCCCACGACGCCAACAGCTGCGACGAACCCGCCCCCGGCACGATGCCCGCAGACCGGCACGAGCCGCGGCAGCACCCCAACGCCCGCACCAGATCAGAGCCCTCCCCTCATCGACGCCCGGAGCACCCAAGCACCGCCCGCAGCAGTGGTGGTTGCGGGCGGTGATGGGGCTGCTCGGAGCGTTGATGAGCTGGGGGCTCTGGCCGGGGTGGATCTCGTGGGCTGCCGCGGTTCGTGCGTCCCGTGGGCATCGTCGTGGCGACTGGTTCGTCGTCGCAGGGGACTCGAATCGTCGCCGACGGCGCCGCGGTGCCGCCACGTCAGGAGGTGAGGCGGCTCAGCGACGTGGGTCGTACGCGGTCTGGCCCCGGCGGAGACATCCTCGCTCGGCGGTGTCACCTGCCGGGAGGGTCACCGGCGGCAGGTCACCGTACGATGCACACCGGGCACAGCGAGTGGGCGAGCACGCCACGCACGACGCCGCCGAATGTCACGCCGGTGACAGGGTGGGAGTGCACGCCCAGGACGAGCAGGTCGACCTGCCCGGTCTCGTCGATGATCTGCTCGATGGGAACGCCGCAGCGCACCTCGGACTCGACCGTCACGTCGGGGTAGCGCTCGCGCAGGGCGGCGACCACGGTCTCGATGTCGCGGCGGGCCTTGGCCACCCGCTCCTCGACCGGCGCCGCCTTCTGCTTGAACAGGCCCTTCGGCTGCGGCGGCACCACGTGCACCACCACCAGCCGCGAGCCGCGCCAGCTCGCCTCCTCGAACGCCCACCCCAGCGCCTTCGACGACCGGTCGGGGGTGGTGACCGCCACCGCCACGATGCCCTTCGTGCCGGTCGGACCGGGGGTGGAGGCCGCTGAGATGACGGTCAGCGGGCAGCTCACGGTGGCCGCCAGCGACACCGACGTGGAGCCGACGAACATGCGCTCCATGCCCCCCTGGGCACGGCGGCCCACCACCAGCATGCGGGAGTGCTCCGACAGGTCGGCCAGCACCGCGGTCGGGTGCCCGATCATCACCTCGGCGTGCACCCGGTCGGCCGGGAAGCCCTCGGCGGCGAGCCACTCCTGCGCCTCCTTGAGCGCCTCGGCGCCCACGTCGGAGAGGATCGTCGGGTCGTACATGACCCCCCAGCCGCCGGTGAGCACCCCGTCGTCGACGGCGTGCACCAGCCACAGCTCCCCGTCGCAGCCCTCGGCGAAACCCCTGCCATAGCGCACGGCGCGCAGGGCGTCCGCCGAGCCGTCGACGCCCACGAGAACGCGGGGGCGGGTGGGGGTCTTCGCCAGCTTGGGGATGGCGTCGTCGGTCACAGTCCCTCCAAGGTCACAGGAGCCGCAGCGGCCCGTCCGGTCGGCTCGCTGCTCGTCACACCACCCGCCCACCACGACCGCACCACACAGGTGCGGTCCGGCTCCGTACGGACGACGGCACCGGCCCACCGCAGCGGGGCCGCCGCGCGACCCCGGGCCCGGCAGCGTCCAGGGGTACGAGAGCGGCGCCGGTGAAGACCACGACCCGGGCCGCTGGAGCGGACGGTGGGCGACGGGTGGCTGCGGACAGCGTCGAGCGGGCCGAGGCCGTCGAACCCGGTGACGGTCATGAGCCCTCCTTCGCGCCGCTGGGGGAAACCTACCAGGGCCGTCCGCCAGCCGAGCCCCTCCCCCGCGTCCCCGCGCCACCGATGGCACCGAGGCCACCGCCTGGGCCCCAGGGACGTGCCGGCAGACCGCCCGTACGCCACCGGCGCCGGCCCGTCACCGGACACCGCGACGCCCAGCACGTGCCAGGTCGATCAGCGCCAGCCCTGGACAGCCTCGCGCCCGCGGACCCTCGGATCCGCGGGCGCACGAGGATCAGGACGGTCGCCCGAGCCGCCAGTCGCGCACCTCGGGCAGGTCCTGCAGGTGCTCGACGATGTAGGCCTGGTGCCGCTCCAGCTGCGAGAGGCACCAGCCTCGCAGGTCCTCGGCGCCGTGCGGGGCGACCCTCGCGTTGTTGAGGGCGTCGAGCACCAGGTGGTAGCGGGAGGCACGGTTCTTCACCACCATGTCGAACGGCGTGGTGGTGGTGCCCTCCTCGATGAACCCGCGGACGCGGAACCGGTCGGCGTCGGGGCGGCCGTGCACGAGCTGGTGGATCGCGCCCGGGTAGCCGTGGAACGCGAAGATCACGTCCTTGGTGTCGGTGAACAGCTCGCGGAAGTAGGTCTCGCTCATGCCGTGCGGGTGGTCCTTGGGCCGGCGCAGGGTCATCAGGTCGACCACGTTGACCACGCGGACCCGCAGGTTCGGCAACCGGGTCTTGAGGATCTCGGCGGCCGCGACGGTCTCCATGGTCATGACGTCGCCGGCGCACGCGAGCACGATGTCGGGCTCGCCGGCGGTCTCCTCGGAGCCGGCCCACTCCCAGGTCGAGGCGCCGCGGGTGCAGTGCTCGATGGCCTCGTCCATGGACAGCCACTGCGGCTGGGGCTGCTTGTCGATCACGATGAGGTTGCAGTACGAGCGCGACCGGAAGCAGTGGTCGGCCACCGACAGCAGCGTGTTGGCGTCCGGCGGCAGGTAGATGCGCCCGACGTCGCCGCGCTGGTTGAGCACCACCTGGATGAGGCCGGGGCCCTGGTGGCTGAACCCGTTGTGGTCGTTGCGCCACGCGGTGGAGCTCAGCAGGATGTTGAGGCTCGGCACCTTGGCGCGCCACGGCAGGTGCGACGCCTCCTGCAGCCACTTGGCGTGCTGCACCGTCTGCGACGCCGACACCATCGCGAACGCCTCGTACGTGGCGAACAGCCCGTGGCGACCGGTGAGGTTGTAGGCCTCCAGCCACCCGTGGCAGTTGTGCTCCGACAGCACCTCCATCACCCGGCCCGACGCCGACAGCTTCTCGTCGTCGGCGGTGACCGCCTCCTGCCAGGTGCGGTCCGACACCTCGAACACGGCGCCGATGCGGTTGGAGTTGGTCTCGTCGGGGCAGAAGAGCCGGAAGTTGTCGGGGTTGCGCCGGTAGATCTCGCGCATCAGCTCGCCGAGCTTGCGGGTCGACTCGATCCGCTCGGAGGCCCGCTCGGTGACCGGCACGGCCAGGTCACGGAAGTCGGGCAGGTCGAGGTCGCGGGTGAGCAGCCCGCCGTTGGCGTGCGGGGTGCCCGACATCGAGATCGCCTTGTCGGGGTTGGCCTGCCGGACGAGGTCGACGAGCCGCCCCGACTCGTCGAACAGCTCCTCGGGACGGTACGACCGCATCCACTCCTCGAGCAGGCGCAGGTGGTCCGGGTCGTCCTTCACCCCCGACAGGGGCACCTGGTGGGCCCGCCACGTGCCCTCGACCTGCTTGCCGTCGACGACGCCGGGGCCGGTCCAGCCCTTCGGGGAGCGCAGGATGATCATCGGCCACCGCGGCCGACCCGCCGGCGCGTCGCCGCCCGAGCGGTGGGCGGCCTGGATCTCGGTGATCCGGTCGTACGCGGCGGCCAGGGCCGCGGCGAAGCGGTAGTGCATGCCGGGCAGGTCGTCGCCCTCGACCCAGATCACCTCGTAGCCGTGGCCCTCGAACAGCCGCTGCACCTCGTCGCGGGGCTTGCGCGCCAGCACGGTGGGAGCGGCGATCTTGCCGCCGTTGAGGTGCAGCACCGGCAGCACGGCGCCGTCGTGGGCCGGGTTGAGGAACGAGATCCCCTTCCACGAGCCCTCCAGCGGGCCGGTCTCGGCCTCCCCGTCGCCCACGACCGCCACGGTGAGCAGGTCGGGGTTGTCGAACACCGACCCGAACGCGTGGATCAGCGCGTAGCCGAGCTCGCCGCCCTCGTGGATCGACCCCGGCGTGGTGACCGACACGTGCGACGGGATGCCGCCGGGCGCCGAGAACTGGCGGAAGAACCGCAGCAGGCCGGCCTCGTCCTCGGTCACGTGCGGGAACGCGTCGGTGTAGGTGCCCTCCATGTAGGAGGCGCCCACCAGCGACGGGCCGCCGTGGCCGGGGCCGGTGACGAACAGGCACTGCTGGCCGGTGAGCCGGATCAGCCGGGACACGTGGGCGTAGACGAACGCGAGCCCCGGCGAGGTGCCCCAGTGGCCCAGCAGCCGCGGCTTGATGTGCTCGGGCGCGAGCGGCTCCCGCAGCAGCGGGTTGGCCATCAGGTAGATCTGGCCGACGGTGAGGTAGTTGTTGGCCCGCCACCAGGCGTCGATCGGCGCCAGCTCGGACTCGGTCAGCTCAGGCAGTGACGTCATGCCCGCCAATCTACTCGCGCCCCAGCAGCCGTTTCCCTGGGGTCGCAGGCGTTCCGGGGGCCTGGGCCCGGTCGACCATGCCCCGCACCACGTCGTCGGGCCGACGTCGGTCACCCCTCGAGCCGAGCTGTCACTCGCCGGCGTACGAGCCTGCCGCCGGCGGACCCTGTACTGGGGTCAGGCAGTGAAGGTGGTGCGGCCGCGCAGGGTGTCGGCGAGGTTCTCGTCGATGCCGTCGGCGACGGCGGTCAGCTCGCGGACGGCCTGCATGAGGTGGGCGGGCACGAACGGCGACGAGAGCACCGACATCGACCCGAACACGCGGTCGCGCACGAGGGCGAACCGGATCCAGCGGCTCTCGGCGTTGAGGTCGTTGAGCACCTCGGCGGCCCGGGAGCGGCCGCTCACCTCGTGCACGAGCGCGGAGAACACGATGATCTCGCGCCCGTCGGGCACCACCCGTACGAACACCATGGTGGAGCCGACCCGGATGGCGTGGTCGCCGTCGGTGTCGCGCACCGGCTCGCTGCCGAACATGCCGGCGAGGGTGTGGGCCACCATCTCGTCGAGCTCGGCCTTGTCGCGGGCCACCACCGCCACCGCGTCCTCGGCCTCGAACGGCAGCTCGGCGAAGTCGGGCCGCCCGCCCCACTCCTCCTTGGGCGCCGGCGGCTGGAGCAGCCCGGCCAGGTCGTCGGCGGCGAGGAACACCGGGTGGGTGACGCCGAACACGTCGCGCAGGGTCCGTACGGCCAGCCCGGCGAGCCCGTCGGTGTCGTCCTGCGACCAGTCGGCGACGAGCTCGTCGCCCTCGGCGCGCCAGCCGGCCGCCTCGAGGCCGGCGCGGTCCTCGGCGCCCCAGCCCCGGACCTGGGCGCGGATGCCGCCCAGCGTCGGGGAACGGAACGCGATGCGAGGCGGCTCGTCGCCCCCCTCGAGGGTCGACAGCGTCAGGTCGGGACCCTCGTCCATGACCGACAGCACCTCTGACAGCCGCGCCGCGAAGTGCTGCCAGCCCTCGTCGATGCTGCGGTCGAGGTCGAAGTCGTCGATGTCGCTCATGGTCGGTCCTCCTCCCCGGAAACCTACAGCAGGGTCGCCAGGGCCAGGATCACGACCGCCGACGTGGCGGTCGCGGTGAAGATCGTGTCGCGTACGAACAGCTCGCGCACCTCGTAGCGCATCGAGATCACGTACAGGTTCTGGGCGCACGGCAGGGCGGCCACCGTGGTGACGGCCCGCACCGCGACCGGGTCGAGGTGGAACGCGAACCGCGCCAGCAGGTAGGCGGCGAGCGGCTGCACCAGCACCTTGAGGGCCACCACGACCAGCGACTCGGGCGTCTGGGGCCCGTAGCGGGGCCGCGGGTCGAGCCGCAGCGACAGGCCGAAGGCGAGCAGCATGATCGGCACGGCGGCGTTGCCGAGCATCGTGGTCGGTTGCGCGAGCAGGGTCGGCACCTCGACGTGGAGAAGGTTCGCGGCGAGGCCCAGCAGCGTGCCCACGGTGAGCGGGTTGCGCAGCGGCAGCGTCACCAGCCCCAGCGGCCGTACCGGGTCGCCGGAGGCGCGGGCCCGTTCCGCGTCGAGGATCGCCAGCCCCAGCGGCTGCATGATCGTCATCTGCACGATGAGGATCGGGGCGATCCACGTGACGTCGCCCAGCGCGTACGCGGCCACCGGCAGGCCGAGGTTGCCGGCGTTGGAGTAGCACGACAGCAGCGTGCCGAGGGTGCGACCCGCAAGGTCGTGGCGGAACAGGGGCCACGACACCAGCAGGTAGAGCAGGCCGGCGCTGACGATGGCGAGCACCGACACCACCGCCGACCGGGCGAACACGTGCGACAGGTCGGCGCGCGACATCAGCATGAACATCAGGGCCGGCGAGGCCACCACCATCGCGAGCCGGCTCATCATGCGCTGGTGGGCGCTGGTCAGCACCCCGAGGTGACCCATCAGCGCGCCGACGGCGACGAGCACCCCGATGGTGAAGTAGCCCGTCAACGCCTGCACCCGCTCAGCCTACCGACCCGCCGCCACGCCCGGGACAGCGCATTCCGCGGGCCGTGCGGGGTCCCGCCACGCGCGGTCGTCCTCGGCCGCCTCCCGACCTGCGTGCCGCACCGGAGCCCACGGCCGGGCCGCGCCGACAGGAAGGGTAGGCTCCCCTCAACGCCCCGGGATGAGGCCACCCGGTGCGTGACCGATACCGTGGGGTGGCGTGGCGCGCGGGCGGGCGGTCACCTGGCGGCAGCCGACCGTGGAAGGAGGACGGGTGGACCCGACGACCTGGGACGCGCCCTTCCCCGTCGTCTACGCCGCCATGTTCGTGATCGTGATGTTCCGCGCCAACGCCACCTACTGGCTCGGGCGCGCCGCCACCCTCGGCACCGAGCGCACCCGGCTGCGGCACCTCGTGCAGAGCCGCGGCTACGCCCGGGCCTCCGGCTGGATCGAGCGGTGGGGACCGCCCGCGGTCACCGTCAGCTTCCTCACCATCGGGGTGCAGACGCTGGTCAACCTGGCTGCCGGCGTGATGCGGATGCCGCTGCGCCACTACCTGCCCGCTGTGACGGGCGGCTGCCTCATCTGGGCGCTCGTCTACTCCACGGTCGGGGTCGTCGGGCTGGCAGCCTTCCGGATGGTGTGGGAGCGCTCCCCCGCCGCCGCGGTCGCCTGCGTCGTGGTCGTGGTCGGGCTGCTCGCCTGGTGGGTCGTCGTCCGGGTCCGCGGCCGCGCCCAGCCGGACGACGAGCCCGTCGTCCTCACCGAGCCCGCCGACGTGCGCTGAACCCCTGGTCGGACCGGTCGCGTCGCGGCCGTCGGGGCCTATCCTCGCAGCGAGCCCGACGTCGCCCGACCCGGGACACCGACGACCGTGGGAGGTCCGATGACCGCCGCCGCGCCCGCCTCGCCGCGCCGGCTGTGGCCGTGGCTGCTGCTCGTGGTGCCCCTGCTCACCCTGCCCCCGGTGGTGGGCGGACGCCCGGTCTCGGGGCCTGGGGTGGCGCAGGTCATCCGCCAAGTGCTCGCCGCCCCCTGGTCGGAGGCGGCGCCGGCGCTGCTGCCGGTGGCGAAGCTGGCGCTGCTGGCCGTGGCCGTGGCGGGGCTGCTGGGCCGGCCGTGGTCGGCCCGGGTGGTGCTCGGCGGCACCGCCGCGGCGCTCGTGACCGTGGCCGCGCTGCAGAACGCCGCCACCCTCCCGCAGGGGTTCGCGTTCCTGCCCGGCAACGCGGTGGCGCAGGTGACCGTGGCCGCGGCGTGCCTCGTCGCGCTCGTCCGCGTCGGGCCCGGCACCGCACCGCTGAAGCGGGGGCGGCTGTGGGTGGCGCCGTTGCTGCTGCTGGCCTGGGCCTACCCGTACGAGGTGGTGGCGGGCGTGGTGCGTCCCGGCCTCGGCAACCTGCTCACCAGCGGGTCGGGGGTGACGTACTGCATGCTCACCCCGGTGCTGGCCGGGGTGATGGTGCTGCGTCCGGCCGCCTACCCGCTGACCGCCCGGGTCGCCGTGGGCGTGCTCGGGGTGCTCTTCGGGCTGACGAACGCGGTGACGTGGTTCGTGCTGGCGCCCGAGAGCTGGTGGATGGGGGTGCTCCACCTGCCGCTGCTGGTGGTCTGCGGGGTGCTCACGGTCACCACATGGGTCGAGTGGCGCCGGGCCGTCGTACGGCCCTGAGGGCCCTGCCCGTCACGAGGGGTCCAGGATCGCGGCCGCGGTCGCCTGGTCGGTGACGAGCACGTTGATCCAGCCGCCGAGCACCGCGGCCCGGATCGCGGTGTGCTTGCGGGTGCCGCCGGCCACGCCGACGCGGCGGGGCACCGCCTTCAAGGTGGCCTCGTCGATGCCGACCACCCGG
>JBHAES010000012.1:0-3101 GCA_041855725.1 Actinomycetota bacterium | reverse complement strand
GAGCCGGCCCTGCTGCACCAGCAGGGCCACCGAGAAGGCGATCGAGTTCTTCGACACCGAGTAGGGGACGATGAGCGAGTCCTCGCCCAGGTGAGGGCCGCCCCACGCGTCGAGCACGAGGTCGCCGTGCACGTACGCGGCGACCTGGAACGACAGGTCGGGGTCGGCGTCGAGACGGGCGTCGAGCTGCTCGACGACGGCGGCGAGCGCAGCATCGGCGCGGCCCCGCAGGGGGCCGTCGAGGTGGTTGAGTGCCATGCTTCACGCTATCGCGCCCTGTCACGAGGCGGTCGGGTGCCCACGACCCGTCGCGAGCGGCGGCCGCGGGTCGGACCACGCAGCACCAGCAGCGGACCTGCTAGCGTGACGGCCTCCCCACCGACCGAAGGATCATCATGACGCGCAGACTCGTCGCCGGGCTGTTCTACTCCATCGACGGGGTGGCCGCCGAGCCGCACCGGTTCCAGTACGACGCGTTCGACGACGACCTCGGCCGCCTCATGACCGAGACGATCGCCCGCATCGACGACGCCGTCCTGGGCCGCGTCACCTACCGCGAGTGGTCGCAGTACTGGCCCGACCACGACGGCTCCGACAACGACTACGCCGCTTTCATCAACGGCGTCCGCAAGCACGTCGTCTCGCGCACCCTCACCCCCGAGCAGGTGACGTGGCGCAACGCCAGCCTCGTCCAGGGCGACCTGCTCGACCACGTGCGCGCGCTCAAGCACGCCTCGGGCGGTGACGTGTCGGTGCAGGGGTCGCTGTCGGTGGTGCGCCAGCTCGTCGCCGCCGGGTTGCTCGACGAGCTCACCCTGATCGTGCACCCGGTCGTCGCCGGCAGCGGCCACCGGCTCTTCGACGGCTCCCCCGCCACCCGGCTGCGTCTCCTGCGCGCCGACACCACCGAGAAGGGCAACCTCGTCGTCACGTACGGGCCCCGCTGACCGCTGGTCCGCGCCCCTCGTCCGCGCCGGGCGAACCCTGCGTACGCGCCCCTCGTACGCCATCCCGCGTACGACGCCTGCCGGCCTGGCACCCATCAGGGCCCCCCGGCGGTCCTGTCCCAGACGAGTTCGGGCGGCCGGATCGACCTTCCCCCGGCTAGGCAGAACGCGTTTTCCGGGGCGCTCGGCTGCTCTCGTACGGTGACCGAAGGCTTGGTCACCGAGGTTGGTTACGGTAGCGTAGGTTTCGTTCCTACGGTCCCGTAGGTTAGGCCGACTCGCCCGGAGGCAGCATGGTCCGCACGAGACGACCCGTCCTGATCCAGGGCGGCATGGGCATCGCGGTGTCGTCATGGGAGCTCGCGCGGGAGGTGTCCCGGATGGGGCAGCTCGGCGTGGTGTCCGGCACCGGCCTCGACGGCGTGGTCGCCCGGCGGCTGCAGGACGGCGACGAGGGCGGCCACATCCGGCGGGCGCTGCGCCACTTCCCGTCGCCGGCGATGGCGCAGCGGGTGCTCGACACCTACCTGCTGCCCGACGGCCGCCACGGCAAGCCCTACCGACCGCACCCCATGATGACGATCGATCCCAGCCGCACCGCCATCGAGCTCGCTCTGGTGGGCAACTTCGCCGAGGTGTGGCTGGCCAAGGAGGGCCACGACGGCCCCGTCGGCATCAACCTGCTCGAGAAGGTGCAGGCCTCCACCCTCACCGCCACCCTCGGCGCGATGCTCGCCGGCGTCGACTACGTCATCATGGGCGCCGGCATCCCCAAGGAGATGCCCCAGCTCCTCACCGACTTCGCCGCCGGACGCCCCGGGCACTACACCATGGACGTCCACAACGCCACCACCACCTACCGCGCCACCCTCGACCCGGTCGCAGTCCTCGGCGACGAGCTGCCGCCGCTGCGGCGCCCCGAGTTCCTGGCGATCGTCTCGCTGCACGTGCTCGCGTCCTACCTCAACCGTGACGAGCGGATCCGTCCCGACGGGTTCATCGTCGAAGGGCCCAAGGCCGGCGGCCACAGCGCCGTCCCCCGCGGCCGCATGACGCTCGACGACGCGGGCGAGCCCGTGTACGGACCCAAGGACGACGTCGACGTGGCCGCCATGGTCGCCATCGGCCTGCCGTTCTGGCTCGCCGGCACCTACGGCACCGCCGACCGGGTCCGCGAGGCCCTCGACCTCGGCGCGCAGGGCGTCCAGGCCGGCACCGTCTTCGCCCTGTGCACCGAGTCGGGGCTGCGGCCCACGCTCCGCGAGGCGATGCTCGACCGGCTCCGTACGGGCCGGCTCGCCGTCAAGAACGACCCCCTCGCCTCCCCCACCGGCTTCCCGTTCAAGGTCGCGCAGGTGCCCGGCACCCAGTCCGACGACGAGGTGTACGAGGCCCGCGAGCGCATCTGCGACCTCGGCTACCTGCGGCAGCCGGTCGAGAAGGACGGCGCCATCGTGATGCGCTGCCCCTCCGAGCCCGTCCACATGTTCGTCAAGAAGGGCGGCGACGCAGCCGAGACCGCCGGCCGCAAGTGCCTGTGCAACGCCCTCATGGCCAATGTCGGGCTCGGCCAGGTCCGCCGCTCCGGCTACGTGGAGCAGCCCGCGCTCACCCTCGGCCAGGACCTCACGGGCCCGGCCGAGCTCATCCGCCGCCACCCCGCCGGCTGGACCGCACGCGACGCCGTCACCTGGCTCCTCAGCGACGTGCCCGCCGAGCTGCTCGGCGACCAGCTCGTGCTCTGCTGAACTGTCGTCGGCTCCGCTCCGCTAGGGCCTGCTCTTCGGACTCGCTATCCTCGCCCTCCACTGTGGGGGTGACTGAGTGCCATCGGCTCCGCGGCCGCCGGCGGCGGCATCGTCAGGAGCCCCCTGCATCGCAGGTCGCTTCGTAGCGCTCCCGTCGGCTCCGCGGTCGGTCGCTCGGGTCGGCCCCGGGCGCCGGCGGTAGAGGCGACGTACGCCGACCCCCACTCTTCGAGCCGAACTGTCACCTCTCGAGTCGGGCCCGGCTCTAGATGTACTCGGCCATCAGGTTGTTGACAGTCGGCTGACGGGTGGGCCGCCGATGGCGGTGTGGTGGCGTTCATTGTTGTAGTGGTGGAGCCAGCTGGCAAGGGCGGCGGTGCGGGCCTGGTTGCTGGTGAAGGGCTGG
>JBHAES010000011.1:0-4758 GCA_041855725.1 Actinomycetota bacterium | reverse complement strand
GTGGGGGTGGCGACCGCCGCGGCGGTCGCCGTCGGGGCCGTGCTGGCGACGGTGGTCGGTGGCGCGTGGCTGCCGGTGCTGCGGGGGCTGGCGGTCGGGGTGCCGATGGTCGGCGCCTACCTCGTCGTGCTCCGGCTCCTGCGCGGCGACGAGCCGGCGCTCGTCGGCGAGCTGCTGGGCGACCTGCGCCGACGCCGCCGGTGAACCGGGTTGCGCGGCGGGGCGGCCGGTTCCGTACACTGGTCGGGCGAGCACGCACGGCCGTGATGGGGCCATCACCCCGGAGCCGCCGGAAGAACAGCGCCGCCACCGGCCGCGCCTACTAGACCCGGCAGCGACTCGAACGAAGCGGGCGCCTCGTCGCGGGCGCCAAGGAGGGTGGTACCGCGGGGTGCGCCGGCAGGCGGCCTCGTCCCTTCGTACGGAGACGACGAAGGATGCCTGATGACCACCGAGAACCGCAGCTACCGCGCCGTGCCGCCGCAGGTCGACCTGCCCGCGATGGAGCGCGAGATCCTGGCGTTCTGGGCCGAGCACGACACGTTCGGCGAGTCGCTGCGGCGCACCCGCGGCGGCGAGCCGTGGACCTTCTACGAGGGCCCGCCCACCGCCAACGGCATGCCCGGCACCCACCACATCGAGGCGCGGGTGTTCAAGGACGTGTTCCCGCGGTTCCGTACGATGCAGGGCCGCTACGTGGAGCGCAAGGCCGGCTGGGACTGCCACGGCCTGCCCGTCGAGCTGGCCGTGGAGAAGGAGCTCGGCTTCAACGGCAAGCCCGACATCGAGGCCTACGGCGTGGGCCCGTTCAACGAGCGGTGCCGCGAGTCGGTGGTCCGCCACGTCGACGCGTTCGCCGAGCTCACCACGCGCATGGGCTACTGGGTCGACCTCGACGAGGCGTACCAGACGATGGACCCCGGCTACGTCGAGTCGTGCTGGTGGGCGCTCAAGCAGATCCACGGCAAGGGGCTGCTGGTCGAGGACCACCGCGTCGCCCCCTACTGCCCCCGCTGCGGCACCACCCTGTCGGACCACGAGCTCGCCCAGGGCTACCAGACGGTGGTCGACCCGTCGGTGTACGTACGGTTCCCCATCGTCTCGGGACCGCTCGCGGGCAAGGCGGCGCTGCTGGTGTGGACGACGACCCCGTGGACCCTGGTCGCCAACACCGCGGTCGCCGCCCACCCCGACGTCACGTACGTCGTCGCCACCGACGGCACCGAGACCCTCGTGGTGGCCGAGCCGCTGGCCGAGCGGGTGCTCGGCGACGGGTGGCGGCTGGGCCCCGCGTTCACCGGCGCCGAGATGGAGGGCTGGCGCTACGCCCGCCCGTTCGACCTGGTGGAGATGCCCGACGTCGTGGGCGGCATCCACTACGTCGTGCTCGCCGACTACGTCACCACCGACGACGGCACCGGGCTGGTGCACCAGGCGCCCGCGTACGGCGAGGACGACATGCTCACCTGCCGCCGCTACGGGCTGCCGCTGGTGAACCCGATCCGGCCCGACGGCACGTTCGAGGCGTCGGTGCCGCAGGTCGGCGGCCTGTTCTTCAAGACCGCCGACCAGGTGCTCGTCGACGACCTGACCCGGCGCGGCCTCATGTTCCGGGTGCTCGACTACGAGCACAGCTACCCGCACTGCTGGCGGTGCCACACCGTGCTGCTCTACTACGCCCAGCCGTCGTGGTACGTGCGCACCACCCAGGTCAAGGACGCGCTGCTGCGCGAGAACGAGGCCACCAGCTGGTACCCCGACCACATCAAGCACGGCCGCTACGGCGACTGGCTGCAGAACAACATCGACTGGGCCCTGTCGCGCACCCGCTACTGGGGCACGCCGCTGCCGATCTGGCGCTGCCGCCACGGCCACCAGACGTGCGTCGGGTCGCGCGCCGAGCTGTCGGAGCTCACCGGCACCGACCAGTCGGGCCTCGACCCGCACCGCCCGTACGTGGACGAGGTGACCTTCGCCTGCCCCGCCTGCGGCGAGCCGGCGACCCGGGTGAAGGAGGTCATCGACGCCTGGTTCGACTCCGGCGCCATGCCGTTCGCCCAGTGGGGCTACCCGTACGCCCCCGGTTCGGCCGAGCGGTTCGAGGCGGCGTTCCCGGCCGACTTCATCTGCGAGGCGATCGACCAGACCCGGGGCTGGTTCTACTCGCTCATGGCGGTGAGCACCCTGACGTTCGACCGGTCGTCGTACCGCAACGTGCTGTGCCTGGGCCACATCCTCGCCGAGGACGGCCGCAAGATGAGCAAGCACCTGGGCAACATCTTGGAGCCGATCCCGCTGCTGGAGGCGCACGGCGCCGACGCGGTGCGCTGGTTCATGGCGGCCGGCGGGTCGCCGTGGGCGTCGCGGCGGGTGGGTCACACCACGCTGCAGGAGATCGTGCGCAAGGTGCTGCTCACCTACTGGAACACGGTCGCCTTCCAGGCCCTGTACGCCCGTACGAACGGCTGGGCGCCCGCCGTCGAGCCGCCGCCGGTGGCCGGGCGGCACGTGCTCGACCGGTGGCTGCTGTCGGCGACCGCCGAGCTCGTCCGAGCGGTCACCGAGGCGTTGGAGGGCTACGACACCCTCGCCGCCGGCACGCTGCTGTCGGCGTTCACCGACGACCTGTCGAACTGGTACGTGCGCCGGTCGCGTCGTCGCTTCTGGGAGGGTGACCCCTCGGCGCTGCAGACGCTGCACGAGGTGCTGCGGACGGTGACGCAGCTCATGGCGCCGCTCGTGCCGTTCATCACCGAGCGGGTGTGGCAGGACCTCGTGGTGCCGACCGAGCCGGGCGCGCCGGCGTCGGTGCACCTGTCGCAGTGGCCGGTCGCCGACGCGGCCGCTGTCGACGAGGGCCTGATGCGGTCGATGGCGGCAGCGCGTCGCGTGGTCGAGCTGGGCCGGGCGGCCCGGTCGGAGGCGAAGGTGAAGACGCGCCAGCCGTTGCGCCGGGCCCTCGTGGCGTCGGCGACGCTGGCGCGGCTGCCGGAGCAGCTGGTGGCCGAGGTGACCAGCGAGCTGAACGTGGGCGCCCTCGAGTCGTTCGCGTCGGCCGGCGACCTCGTCGACCACGTGGCGAAGGGCAACTTCCGGGCGCTCGGGAAGCGGTTCGGCAAGCGGACCCCTGAGGTGGCGGCGGCGATCGCGGCCGCCGACGCGGCGGCGCTGGCCGAGTCGCTGCGCACGACCGGTCGGGCCACGGTGGCCGTCGACGGCGGCACCGAGGTGACCGCCGACGAGGTGATCGTCTCGGAGCGGCCCCGCGAGGGCTGGTCGGTGGTCAACGAGCAGGGCGAGACCGTCGCGCTCGACCTCGAGCTGACCCCTGAGCTGGTGACCGCCGGCCTGCTGCGCGACGTCGTCCGGGTGGTGCAGGAGCTGCGGAAGGCGTCGGGGCTGGAGGTGTCGGACCGGGTGGTGCTCCGCTGGCACGGCACCGGGCCCGTCGCTGACGCGCTGCGCGGTGACGGCGCCGCCGTGGTGGCCGCCGAGGTGCTGGCGGTGCGGGTCGAGGAGGTCGACGCCCCGGGCGCCGGTTGGGCGAGCGAGCCCGACCTCGGCCTGTCGTACGCGGTGGCGAAGGCCGGCTGAGCCCGCCCGCCGCTCGTACGGTCAGAGGGCGCGGGAGATCCGCAGCGAGGTGGCGGCCCGCGAGGAGTCCAGGTTGACCTCGAGGCGCAGCGTGCCGAGGTAGGCGGTGCCCTGCCGGTCGTGGTTGGTGGCGAACCAGGCGCCGACCGCGGGCTCGTCGAGGCCGAGGTCGGTGAGCGCGAGCCGCATCGCCTCGACGGCCTCGGTGTGGGTCCAGCCGAGCGGCACCGGCGCCGACGAGGTGACCGTCAGCGACGTGACGGCGTCGCCGGCGCGTACGTAGGTGGTGGTGGTGCCGACGAACCGGTCGCTGGCCGAGCAGGTGGTGACGGGGCTGGTGGCCGGGGCCTCGCCGGGCACGGTGGCCACGACGGGCGCCGGGGTGACGGTGGGTGGGGCGACCGTCGGGGTGGTGGTGCGGCACTGCTTGCCGAGCCGCTGGGCGAGGGCGGCGGCCGGCCCGATGCCGGGCTGCGCCTGCGACTGGGGCCGGTCGGCGGCGATGTAGACGAGCCGGTAGGGGGCCGCGCCGGTGGCGGCCACGCCCCAGGGGCCGTCGGAGCGGGTCGACGTGCCGTCGACGACGGAGCGGGCCGCGATCTTGGCGTCCTGGTTGAGCTCTGACCCGTTCACCAGGGCCCGGCCGATCGCCCTCGCCCGCTCGGCGGTCATCTGGCCCTCGCGGCCGGCCAGCGCCAGGTAGACCACGGCGCCGGCGGCGGTGGCCTCGATGTCGGCCCAGCCCTCCTGCCCGGTGCACACGAACACGCGCATGCCCTCGCGCGACGACTTGCCCTCGGTGCACAGGTAGTGCAGGTCCTTCATCGCCGACACCGCACGCCCCAGGCCGGTGTTGGTGGCCGGCAGCACCTCCTCGGCCTGCACCTGCTCGAAGTCGCGGGCCAGCGCTCCCCGGGCGACCGCGCCGGCGCCCACCACGAGCGCGACCACCAGCACCGCCGCCACCGCCACGACCACCAGCCGCACCCGCCGGTCGAGCTGCGACCAGGAGCGGACGAGCCCCTCGACCCCGGTGCCGCCGGTGGCCGGACGGTCCGCCGGCGGTGCCGTCGGGTCAGGGCTGTTCACGGAAGAGCTCACCCGACGAGGGTAGTCAACCCGGCAACACCCGCGCGGCCCGGGGCCGTGCCGTCCTCGGTGACG
>JBHAES010000010.1:0-17712 GCA_041855725.1 Actinomycetota bacterium | reverse complement strand
GGTCGCCGGTGGTGAGGAACCGATGCTCCCCCAGCCGGCGGCCGTCGCGCAGCAGACCGGCCCGGGTGAGGGTGGCGTACGTGGAGCGGGCGCACTCGTCGGCCGAGCTGACGAGCGACACCTGGTCGCCGAGCACGTACGAGATCACGCCTGCGAGGAGCGGGTAGTGGGTGCAGCCGAGGATGAGCGTGTCGCAGCCGGCCCGCTGGATCGGGGCCAGGTACTCCTCGGCGAGCGCGATGAGCTCGGCGCCGCCGGTGACACCCGCCTCGACGTAGTCGACGAACGCCGGGCACGGCGCGGTGGTGAGCCGGATCTGGGGGGCGGCGGCGAACGCGTCGTCGTACGACCTGGAGGTCGCCGTCGTCTCGGTGCAGATCACGCCGACCCGTCCCGTGCGGGTCGCAGCGACGGCCCGCCGCGCCGCCGGGAGGATCACCTCGGTGACCGGGATCGGGTAGCGCTCGCGGGCGTCGCGCAGCACCGCGGCCGACGCCGAGTTGCACGCGATCACGAGCGCCTTCACGCCGAGGTCGACGAGGTGGTCGAGGCACTCGAGGGCGAACCCCCGCACCTCGGCGATCGGGCGGGGCCCGTACGGGGCGCGGGCCGTGTCGCCCAGGTAGACGATGTCCTCGCCCGGCAGCAGGTCGACGACGGCGCGGGCCACGGTGAGCCCGCCGAACCCGGAGTCGAAGATGCCGATGGGCGCGTCAGCCGTCACCTGCCGGAGTCTAGCCGCGGGCACGTGGCGGTCCGGTGGCGAGGTCCGCGCACCGGTCGGTCCGTAGAATGGGCCCGTTGAGAGGAGGACCCATGCCCGCGCCGCCACCCCAGCCCACCACGCTGATGGAGTGGTCGATGGAGTTCTGGCGACGGGTGCTGCTGCGCAGCGAGCAGGTCCGCGAGGCGTCGGTGGAGACCCCCTCCAGCGATCCCGGCGCCGTCCGGCGCCGCGACAAGGACGCGCCCCCCGACATCTGGTGACCATGCCCTCTCACCCTGCCCCGTGGCCGAGCCCCGCCCCCGGACGGGAACGGGCATGAGCGAGGGCTGGCCGGCCTACCCGGTGCCGTCGGGGTTCAGCGCCGACCCCGCCGTCTCGCCCGGGCTGCGGGCGTCGCACGCCGACCGCATGCACGCCGCCGCGCTGCTGCACGACGCCCACGTGGCCGGCCGGATCACCGAGGTCGAGCTCGCGGAGCGGACCCGGGCCGTCGACGCGTCGCTCACCCTCGGCGACCTCGCGCCCCTCGTGGCCGACGTCGTGGTGCCCACCGCGGCGAGCCCCGCCTCGCCCCGCCTGCCCGCGGCGTACGAGCCGCCGCCGTGGCCCGTACGGCCGCCTGCCACGCCCCGCCCCCTCACGCCGCTCGTCGTGTTCTGGGGGGCGGTGGCCCTGGCGTGCACGCTGGTGTGGCTGCTCGCCGCCCCCGGCACGGAGCGGCCGCTGTTCTGGCCGGTCTGGGTGGTGCTCGCGGGGGTGGTGTCGGTGGGGGCCCGGGTGATCCGCAACGCCCGGCTCGGCCTCACCCGAGACGACGTCGCCGACGACGAGCCTCCCGGACCGGTCGGCTGAGCCTCACGACCTCCGTACGCTCAGCGCGACCAGCACCGGACCCCGCCGGCCGGCGCCCGGACCTTCCGCCCCGCACCCGGCCGAGCCGTCGTCGCGACCCGAGGCGCAGGCGCCGCAGCCGCTGGGCGGGCAGCCGACGGCGAGCTCCTTGGCGTCGAGCCGCCCGACCCGGACCAGGTGGGCCACGGCGGCGTCGACGACGTCGCGGCCCAGGCCCGTGCGACGGGTGACGTCGTCGAGGGATCCAGAGCCGCTCTCGAAGGCGGCCAGCACCGCGCTGACCGGACCTGGCACGGACGCCGCCGTCACAGGAACAGCCGCCCGACCTGGAACACCACCACGGCGAGCACGTAGGCCACGCCCAGCTGGAGCGCGATGCCGATGAGGGTCCACTTCAGGCCGATCTCGCGGCGCTGGGCGGCGAGGGTGGCCACGCACGGGGTGTAGGCGAGCAGGAAGATGCAGAACGCTGCGACCGCCGCGTACGGGTGGCCGCCCGACGACAGGTCGAACGCTGCCTGCAGGTGCTGGCCCAGCGCGGCGTCACCCTCCTCGACGGCGTAGGTCTGCGCCCACGACGAGATCACCGCCTCCTTCGCGACGAACCCGACCACGAGCGCCGACACGGTCTGCCACTGGGCGAACCCGGCGGGCGCGAACACGGGGGCGATCGCCTGGGCGAGCCAGCCGTACACGCTCTCGGCCACCTCGACGTCCCCGAACTCGCCGGCCCCGGCCGGGATCGCCTGCAGCAGCCACACCACCACGACGGTGGCGACGATGATGCCCGACGCGGTCTGCAGGAAGCCCTTGAGCCGGTTCCACGCCACCGAGGCGGTGAGGCGTACGGTCGGCACCTGGTAGGGCGGCAGGTCGATCACCAGCGGCTCGCTGCCGACGGCGCGCCACAGCACCGTGCGCAGCAGCAGCCCCGACCCCACGATGAGCAGCACCGACACCACGTACATGACGAACACGGCGGTGCCCGCCCACGCCCCGAAGAACACGTCGCCGAGCATCACGTAGACGGCCAGGCGCGCCGTGCACGAGGTGAACGGCACGAGCAGCGCGGTGAGGAGCCGCTGCTGGGGGGTGCTCAGCACCCGGGTGGCCGAGATGGCGGGCACGTTGCAGCCGTAGCCGACGATGAGGGGCAGGAACGCGCGGCCCGGCAGCCCCAGCCGCCCCATGAGCCGGTCGGTCACCACGGCGGCCCGCGCCATGTAGCCGGAGTCCTCCAGCAGCGCCAGCAGGACGAACATCAGCGCCATCAGCGGAGTGAAGGTGAGCAGCATGCCCACGCCGGCCACGAGGCCGTCGACGAGCAGCCCCTGCACCCACGACTCGTCGAGACCGACGAGCGACAGCAGCCAGGTGACGCCGTCGGAGACCGGCCCGGCGAAGAGCTGGTCGAGCCCGTCCTGGAGCGGGGCGGCGACGGTGGTGGTGACCTGGAACACGACCCACATGACGGCGAGGAACAGCAGCGGGCCGATCACCGGGGCGGTGGCCACGGCGTCGATCCGGTCGCTCCACCGCACCCGCTCCACGCCGTCGCTGGCCACGCCCTTGCCGACTGCGTCCGCCACCCAGGCGAACCGCTCGTCGGCCATCGACAGGTCGTCGTCCTCGGTGCGGTCACCGAGCGTACGGTGGTGCGGCGCCGCCTTCGCGAGGGTCTCGCCCACCACCTGGGAGAAGGCGTCCACGCCCGTACGGCGCCTGGGGTCGACGGCCACGACGGGGCAGCCGAGCGCCTGCGAGAGCGCGGACGTGTCGACCGTGACCCCCTGGCTGCGGGCCACGTCGGCCATGGTGACCACCACGACCACGCGCAGGCGCCGCTCGCGGACCTCGGCGACGAGCTGGAGGCTGCGGGCGAGGTGGGCGGCGTCGACCACCGCCACGACGAGGTCGGGCGGCTCGGCCGAGGCGAGCAGGTCGCGGGTGAGGGCCTCGTCAGGGGTCGTCGGGTCGAGGCTGTAGGCGCCTGGCAGGTCGATGACGGCCAGCTCGCGCTCGTCGCCGCGCTTCCACACGCCGCGGGCCACGTCGACGGTCGTGCCGGGCCAGTTGCCGACCTTGGCCCGCGCGCCGGTCACGGCGTTGAACAGGGTGGACTTGCCCACGTTCGGCGCGCCGACGAGCGCCACGACGGGGCGCCCGTCGATCTTCACGTCGGGCGGCGGGGCGCAGCACGCCTTCCCCATCGGGTGCGGGGGCGGCGGGCTCACGTCGACCTTCTGGCCGGGTGGGACGGGGGTCGCGTTCATGGCCGCACCTCCACGGTGAGCTGTCGGGCGAGGATCTTGCCGAGGGCGACCCGGGCACCGGCCACGGCGACCACGCGCCCGCCGCCGGCCGACCTGCGCACCACGGTCAGCGGCGCACCTGGCCGCAGGCCCTGGGCCTGGAGCCGGCGACGCAGCGACGGTTCGCCGGGCACGGCCACCAGCACCGCGTCGGTCGAGGGCTGCACATCGGTGAGGGTCATCACGGTCACGGGCTCGACGCTACACCCGTCCGGTCATTTACATCATGCAGGGGTAGCAAAAACTGGTCGTGACTTGGCCGAAGAGTCCGTACGACGGCTTGCCGCCAGCCTCGTGCGAGGGTTTCCGCAACGGTCCGGTGCCGGATCTGGCCGGGGTCGCCGGGGCTCGATCGTCGGGGCCGACGTCACAGCGCCTCGAGCAGGGCGGTCTGCACGTAGCCCAGCCAGTGGTACATCTGCACGACGGGGTAGGCCGGGTGGTCGTCGTCGAGCTCGTCGACCACCGCGGCGATCTCGGCGGTCTCGATGCCGAGCCGGGCGCCCAGGGTGAGCCGCAGCGCGTTCAGCGTCCGCAGCCAGGCGTCGACGTCGGCGTCGGGGACGGTGACGACACCGGAGCCCTCGTCGCCCGAACCGGCCGGGAGGTCGGCGGCGGCCAGGGCGTCGAGCACCACCTGCGCCTCGCAGGCCTTGGCCCGCCGCATGGCGGCCTCGGTGAGGGCGCGGAACTCGGCGTCGGCCGCGTCGTCCTCCCGGTAGGCCGCCGGGAACAGCCGGGCGACGGCCGGGTCGTCGCGGTCGAGCGGATCGGCCTCCAGCTCGGCCTGGAGCGCGGCGAACGGGTCGGTGGCCTCGGCGGGCGGGTCGACGAGCTCGATCAGCTGGGTGGCCATCGAGGCGAGCAGGCCCACCTCGACCTCGGAGCAGTGCCACACCACCCCGCCGGCGGTGCGCTCGAAGGCCCTCACTGGCGGTCCAGCGACGCGTGCAGCCCGTAGCCGTGCATGGCCTGCACGTCGGTCTCCATCGCCTCGCGGGTGCCCGAGGAGACCGCGGCCCGGCCCTCGTGGTGCACCTGCAGCATGAGGCGCTCGGCCTTCTGCCTCGGGAAGCCGAAGTAGGTGGCGAACACGTGGGTGACGTAGGCCATGGTGTTGACGGGGTCGTCCCACACGATGCACACCCACGGGTTCTGGCCGACGGGGTCGTCGAGGGGACGCTCGACGACGGCGGTGCCGCCCTGCGTCTCTCCGGTCGTCATCCCCGCATTCTCCCACCTGTCGGCGACAGGGCCCCGGCGGTGGTCGTGGCGTGCCGCTCCCCCCGCCCAGCCCGTGTGCACCGCACCGGGCCCCCGCCGGGCGACCGATAGTCTGCCGGGCATGACCTTGGCCCAGCGGAGCACCGCCCTCCTCACCGACCACTACGAGCTCACGATGGTGCGTGCCGCGCTGGGCTCGGGCACCGCCTCCCGGCGCAGCGTGTTCGAGCTGTTCGGACGACGCCTGCCCGCCGGCCGCCGCTACGGGGTGGTCGCCGGCGTGGGCCGGGTGCTCGACGCGCTCGCCGACTTCAGGTTCGGCGACGGCGAGCTGGCGTTCCTCACCGAGCACGACGTGGTCGACGCGCGCACCGCCGACTGGTTGTCGACGTTCCGGTTCACCGGCTCGATCTGGGGCTACGGCGAGGGCGACCTCTACTACCCGGGATCGCCGCTGCTCACGGTGGAGGGTACGTTCGCCGAGTGCGTCGTGCTCGAGACGCTGCTGCTGTCGGTCTACAACCACGACTCCGCGATCGCGTCGGCCGCCTCGCGCATGACGCTCATGGCCGACGGCCGGCCCTGCATCGAGATGGGGTCGCGCCGCACCCAGGAGATGTCGGCGGTCGCCGCCGCCCGCGCCGCGTACGTCGCCGGGTTCGACTCCACGTCGAACCTCGAGGCGGGCCGTACGTACCAGGTGCCGACGAAGGGCACCGCCGCCCACTCGTTCACCCTGCTGCACGACACCGAGGAGGAGGCGTTCCGCTCCCAGATCGCCGCCCTCGGCGAGGACACCACGCTGCTGGTGGACACCTACGACATCGAGGCGGCCGTACGCCTCGGGGTCCGGCTCACCGAGGGCCGCCTCGGCGCGGTCCGGATCGACTCGGGCGACCTGGTCGCCACCGCGAAGGAGGTGCGCCACCTGCTCGACGACCTGGGCGCCACCGGCACGAAGATCATCGTGACCAGCGACCTCGACGAGTGGCAGATCGCGGCGCTGTCGGGCGCACCCGTCGACGGCTACGGGGTCGGCACCTCGGTCGTCACCGGCTCGGGCCACCCCACCTGCTCGTTCGTCTACAAGCTGGTGGCACGGGCCGACACCGACGACCCGGGTGCGCCGCTCGAACCGGTCGCCAAGCGGTCCCGGTCGAAGTCGACGGTCGGCGGCCGCAAGTACGCGCTGCGCCGCCTCGACGACAAGGGCATCGCCGAGGCCGAGATCGTCGGCATCGGCACCCCGCCCACCGGCGACCACAACGACCGGCCGCTGCTGCGCGAGCTGGTGCGCCACGGCGAGATCGTCGGCGGCGAGCCGCTGTCGGCCGCCCGCGAACGGCACGAGGCGGCCCGCGACGAGCTGCCCCGCGACGCCTACAAGATGTCGCGCGGCGAGCCGGTGATCCCCACCCTGTTCCTCGACGAGCACGGCGAGCCCGCCTTCAACCCGTACGTGAGGAGCTGACATGACCGACGAGACCTTCGGCGCCCCGGCCGGCGCCCGAGCCCTCATCGTGGTGGACGTGCAGAACGACTTCTGCGAGGGCGGCGCGCTCGCCGTGGCGGGCGGGGCACAGGTCGCCGCCGACGTCTCCGCCTACCTGGCGGGCGACCCGGGCTACGACCTCGTCGTCGCCACCCGCGACGCCCACGTCGACCCGGGCGACCACTTCTCGGCCACCCCCGACTACGTCGACTCGTGGCCGCCGCATTGCGTCGTCGGCACGCCGGGCCACGAGCTCCACCCCGCCCTGACGTCCCGCGGGTTCGCGGCGGTGTTCGACAAGGGTGCCCACGACGCCGCGTACTCGGGCTTCGAGGGCCGCGACGCCGCCGGCCGCACCCTCGACGAGGCGCTGGCCGCCGCCGGGGTGACCGACGTCGACGTGTGCGGTATCGCCACCGACTACTGCGTGAACGCCACCGCGCTCGACGCGGCCCGCCTGGGCTACGTCACCACCGTGCTCACCGGCCTCACCGCCGCCGTCGCGCCCGACCGGCTCGACGCGGTGACCGCCGGGTGGGCCGAGGCGGGCGTGGCGACCCAGGACTGAGCCTGCGGCCTCAGGACACGAGCACGGCGACCGGCAGCCGGTCGAGCAGCGTGGCGAGGGCCACGTCGCCGCCGACCACGGGCCGACCGGTGAGCAGGTCGACCCACTCGCCGGCGTCCAGCCGCACGGTGGCGTCGCCCCAGCCGCCCGACGCCGCCAGCCGGGCTGGCGCGCGGGTGACCACCGTGGCGAGCCGGCTCTGGCGCCCCAGCCGCAGGCCGGCGACCTGCGGCACCGGCGTGGCCCGGACGAAGCCGACCGCGTGGTCGGTGGTCGCCGGCAGCGGCTGGTAGGTCATCGTCGGCAGCCGCGCGGCGTTGCGGCGCCGGAACCGCAGCAGGGTGCGGGTCACGTGCAGCTTCTCGTCCGACAGCCCGCCTGCGACGCTCTCGTCGGGCCGCCCCGCGTCGAGCCGGGCGAGGGCGGCGGCCAGGTCGTCGTAGTCGACGGGGCGCCGGTTGTCGGGGTCGACGAGGGCGAGGGCGAGCCGCTCGCAGCCCTGGTAGGTGTCGGGCACCCCCGGCAGGGTCAGCCGGAGGGCGACCTGCGCCAGCACCACGGCCCGGATCGCCTCGGCGTTGCGGGCCAGCGCCCGCTCGACCGCGGCCCGCAGCGGCCCCTCGGTGCGGGCCTGCTCGGCGAACGCGACCACGCGGTCCTCGTACGAGGCGTCGCCGTCGACCCACGCCGTGTGCTGCTTCGCCTCGCGTACGGACTTGCGCAGGTAGGCGTCGAGCCGTTCGGGGGCGACGTCGGTGCCGACGCCGACGAGGGTCTGCCACACCAGGTGGGCGGTCTCGGCGTCGACGCCGGCCGCCGCGGCGAGGCGCAGCGACGCCTCGGAGCACTCCCGCCACGCCTCGGTGTCACCGGCGACGGCGAGGATGCGGGCCCGCACGTCCTCCGATCGTTTCGTGTCGTGGGTCGACGAGGCGACCATGCCTGCCGGCCAGGCGGCCTGCTGGCGGGCTGCCCAGGCGTGCAGCAGCTCGGGGCCGGGACCGTCGAGGTCGTCGGGGTCGCCGCCCACCTCGTTGAGCGCGACGAGCCGGTGGAACCGGTAGAAGAGGGTGTCCTCGACACCCTTGGCCATGACCGGCCCCCACGTCTGCTGCAGCCGGGTGCTGAAGTCGCGGGCGGCCTCGTCGGTGCCCTCGGGCGCGGTGAGGGGCACGAGGTCGAACAGCTCGG
The DNA here is from genome assembly GCA_041855725.1 of Actinomycetota bacterium. GTDB lineage: Bacteria > Actinomycetota > Actinomycetes > Propionibacteriales > Propionibacteriaceae > JBHAES01. The sequence goes on along the minus strand of JBHAES010000010.1, from coordinate 9,346 downwards.
GTTCCAGGTCGGGCCGCCTCGCCCGGGCGGTCGCGAACGCCTGTGCGAGGCGCTGCCGGGCCTCGCCGGTGAGCGCCTCGTCTGGTCGTACGTAGGCACGGTAGACCTGCCCGGCGACGAGCAGCTCGGTGACGGCCTCCCGCAGCCGCTCGGGGTCGCGACCGGGTAGCACCTCGCGGGCCCGGCGCACGAGCCGCTCCAGCTCGGGCGCCAGCGACTGGGCGACCACCTGCCGCTTGGCCGCCTCGGCCGCCTCGGCGAGGGTGTGCTCGCCGCCGGCGGCCTCCCAGGCGGCCGAGAGCACCGGCGCGGCGGCGGTGTCGACGAGGGCCGCCGTGATCGCCCGGAGCCCGTCGTAGCCGGTGGTGCCGGCGCACGCCCACCCCGGCAGCCGTTCGGTGCCCTCGAGGATCTTCTCGACCCACACGGGGGTGTCGCGCCGGGTGTGGCGGCGCAGCAGGTCGAGGTAGGCCGCCGGGTCGGCGAGCCCGTCGGGGTGGTCGATCCGGAACCCGTCCACGAGGCCCGCCTGGTGCAGCTCGAGCAGCAGCCGGTGCGTCGCGACGAACACGTCCTCCAGCTCGACCCGGACGGCGATGAGCTGGTCGACCTCGAAGAACCTGCGGTAGTTGAGCACCGACGCCTTGTCGCGCCACGAGGCGAGCCGGTAGTGCTGCCGGTCGAGCACCGCGCGCACGACGGCCTCGTCGGTGTCGCCCACCTGCGCCGCGGCGTCGCCCGTGCCCTCGGTGCCGATCGCGACGGGCAGCACGTGCTCGTGGTAGCGCAGCACGAGGTCGCCGTGCCCGGGCCCGTCGACCCGGTCGACCACGATCTCGCCGCGCGCCAGCACGGCGTCGAGCTCGTCGCCGAGCAGCGGCAGCCCGATCCGGCCGCCGCCGGCCCGCCAGTCGATGTCGAACCAGTGGGCGGTGGGGGCGTCCCGGCCGTCGCGCAGCACCTGCCACAGCGGCTGGTTGAGGTGCTCGGGGGCCACGAACGCCATGTGGTTGGGCACGACGTCGACGACGATGCCCAGCCCGTGCCCCTGCGCGGTGGCGGCGAGCTCCTCGAACGCGGCGCGGCCGCCGAGCTCGTCGCTGACGCGGGTGTGGTCGACCACGTCGTAGCCGTGCGTCGAGCCCGGCACCGCCTGCAGGATCGGCGACAGGTAGAGGTGCGACACCCCGAGCGCGTCGAGGTGCGGCACCACCTGCTGCGCGGCCGCGAACCCGAACCCGGCGTGCAGCTGGAGCCGGTAGGTGCCGGTGACCGGACCGGTCAGCTCTCCACCTCCGGCTCCAGCGCCGCGAACGCGGGGGTGCGGGTGGGGGGCACCTGCGTGAAGCCGTTCATCACGGCCGCCAGCCGCATCGCCCGCTCGGAGGCGAACACGTCCTCCAGGTGCAGCCGACGGCCCGTCGCGTCGGTGAGGGGCACCCGCCAGTTGGGGTACTCGTCGACCGTCCCCGGCTGGTTCTGCGCGCGACGGTCGCCCACGGCGTCGGTGAGCGCGGCGCACAGCACCCGCGAGGGGGTGAGCCGCAGGAACCGGTGCAGGGCGAGCACGACGTCCTCGACCGTGCGCGGCTCGTCGTCGCCGTCCTCGCCGACCCCGTCGTCGGGGGTCAGCAGGCCACGCTCCTCGAGCATGCCCACCACGGCGGACTGCTCCCGGGCGTCGGCCTCGATCTCGGAGTCGAGCGACTCGGTGAGCAGTCCCAGCGACGCCCGCAGCCGCACGTGGTCGTGGGCGAGGTAGCCGGCTGACGGCGGCAGGTCGTGCGTGGTGACCGAGGCCATGCAGTACTCGCGCCACGCCTCGGGTGGGAGCGGGCGGCCGTCGTGGCCGTTCTCGAACCACAGGATCGAGGTGCCGAGGATGCCCCGGCGGCGCAGGTAGTCGCGTGCCCACGGCTCGACGGTGCCGAGGTCCTCCCCCACCACGAGCGCGCCGGCCCGGTAGGCCTCGAGGGCGAGGATGCCGACCATCGCGGTGTGGTCGTAGCGCACGTACGCGCCCTGCTGCGGCCCGTGACCCTCGGGGATCCACCACAGCCGGAACAGCCCGATGATGTGGTCGACGCGCACCCCGCCCGAGTGACGCAGCACGCCGGCGACCATCGCCCGGAACGGCGCGTACGCGAGGTCGGCCAGCCGGTCGGGGCGCCACGGCGGCTGGCCCCAGTCCTGCCCCGCCTGGTTGTAGGGGTCCGGCGGAGCGCCGACGGTGACCCCCGACGCGAAGACGCTCTGCAGCGACCAGGTCTCGGAACCGGTCGCGCTGACGCCCACGGCGAGGTCGCTCACGATGCCGACGGCCATGCCGGTGTCGACCGCGACCTGCTGGGCGTTGGAGAGCTGGGTGTCGGCGATCCACTGCAGCCACATGTGGAACTGCACCAGGTCGGCGTGCGCCGCGGCGAACCAGCCCACCTCGGGCGAGGTCGGGCGGCGCAGCTCCTCGGGCCACGTGCGCCAGCCGCGGCCGTGGGTCTCGGTGAGCGCGCACCAGGTGGCGTAGTCGCGCAGCGGCCGGCCCTCGCGGCGGACGAAGTCCTCGAACGCCATCTGCCGCGCCCACGGGCGGCCGACGTCGAACACCTGCCGCAGCACCCCTCGCTTGGCCTCCCACACCTGGTCGCGCCGGATCGCGTCGGTGGCGCCGAGCCGCTCGGCGAGGTCACGCCGCAGCGCCGCCACGGCCTTGCGCTGCCTGCCCTTCAGCCTCGCGAACTCGGGGATCGCCTCGGGCCGGATGTAGATCGGGTTGACGTAGCGGCGGCTCGACGGCAGGTAGGGCGACGGCTCCATCGGCGGCACCGGCTCGGCGGCACCCAGCGGGTTGATGAGCACGTACGACGCGAACTGCTGCGTGGCGGCCCACGTGGCCAGGTCGGCCAGGTCGACGAGGTCGCCGATGCCCCACGAGTCGCGGGAGCACACGGAGTAGAGCTGGGTGGCGTAGCCCCACACCCGCTTGTCGGCCATGCGGTGCGGGAAGCCGAGCCACGACGGGGTCACGATGAGCGACGACTCCACCTCGCGCTGCTCGGTCCACAGCACGAGCCGGTGGTAGCCCAGCGGCATCCCGGACGGCAGCCGGAAGCTGGCCTCACCCAGCCAGGTGCCGTCGACCTCGCGGTCGGGCACGTCGTTGGAGACCTGCTCGGCGTCGACCCAGCCGCCCTCCTCGAGCCGTACGTAGACGTGGCACGGCTGCCCCGCCGGCACGTGCACGTGCACGACGTGGTCGTGGTCCTGCTCCATCACCACGCACGGGGGCAGCGCCCGCTGCCAGCCGCGCCGGTGGTACGCCTCGACGGCGGCCTGCGCCAGCTCGGGCGTGGCCGCGTCGACGTCGAGAGCCTTCAGCACCGCGATCACGGTGTCGTCGCCGATCTCGACGTGGCGACCCTTCCAGTCCCAGAACTCCGTGTCGATGCCGTAGAGCGCCGCCAGCTGTGCGAGCGCAGGGTGGCTGAGTGCCATGGGTGGGTGCCCCTTCGTCGGTGGACGGCGTCCCGCCCAGCCTAACCGCGCCCGCGGGCCACCGGCGCCCTCCCGTCACCCCGTAGGACGCGGCGGGGTCAGGGCTGCGCGGACGACGTCGGCGGGGACTTGACGACCTGCGTGCGGGCGAGGACGTCGTGCACCGTCTGCTTGTGCGGGTGCCACAGGGGCAGCAGCAGGCTGAACATCTGCACCAGGAGGATGATGGATCCCCCCTGCGCCAGCGCCGTCCAGATCGCTGTGCGCAGCAGCGCCTGCAGCAGCGTGACCCGGTCGCGGCCGCGGCCGAAGGGCACCACCGTGAGGCGCAGCAGCCGCTGCCCCAGCGTGGCGCCCCCGAGCCCGATCAGCAGGGTGCCGTAGATGATCGAGACCGCCGCCTGGGTCATGGTGAGCACGGTGCTGAGGTGCAGGAGCTCGGGCGTGTGGTCGAAGATGCTCGCCTGGCCGGCCAGGACCATCTCGGAGGACCGCTGCAGCTCGGCGAGGTAGCGGGCGTAGAAGTCGGTGGCCACGAACGGCAGCAGCACGGCGAGCAGCGCCAGGTTGATGATCGTGTCGACGACGGTGGCCACCATCCGCTCGCCCCACGAGGCCAGCGGCACGCCGTCGGCGGTCACCCCGCCCGTCGGGCCCTTCGGGTTGTCGATCGGCACCCGCTCCGCCCGCGGCGGCGGGGCGAGGCGCTGCCCGCGGAAGTCGATCGGGGTGCCGTACGACGAGCGTGCCGCGGCCGGCTCGACGGCGGGCCGTTCGTCCGGCTCGGCGCCGGGCGGCAGGAACGAGACGGGACCGTCCGGGCCGGGCTGGTCGGGCTCCGGGAGACGCACCTGGTCGGTCCATGCGGTCCCGTCCCAGAGACGCTGGCGACCATCCGAAGCCGGATCGGGGTACCATCCATGCGGGGGTGACACCTGTTCCGCGCCGGACTCGGCCTGGGACTCGTTCATCCCCCCAGTGTGCCAAACACCGCCGACCCACCTCGGTTGGTGGGACGACGAGGGACGGGCTTGGACAAGATCGGTCGTTATCGACTCACCCAGCGCATCGGCGCTGGTTCGTTCGCGACCGTGTGGAAGGGTCACGACGACGACCTCGACGTGCCGGTCGCCGTCAAGATCCTGGCCGACAACTGGGCCGACAACGAGGACGTGCGCAGCCGCTTCCTCGCCGAGGCCCGGCTGCTGCGCCGGATCCAGGACGAGCGCATCGTGCGGGTCTACGACATCGGCACCCTGCCCGACGGCCGGCCGTACTTCGTCATGGACTACGCCAACGGCGGGTCGCTCGAGCTGCTGCGCAAGCATCCCGCCGAGCCCGGCCGGGTGCTGCGCCTGTGCGCCGAGGCGGCCCGTGCCCTGGAGGTGCTGCACCGGCACAACATCATCCACCGCGACGTCACGCCGGGGAACATCCTGCTGTCGCAGTCCGACACCGGGCAGGTGCGGGTGCTGCTGGCCGACCTCGGCGTCGCGAAGTCGCTCATCGACCAGGCCGGAGCCACCATGACCGCGGGCACCCCCGCCTACATGGCGCTCGAGCAGGCCACCGGCACCCAGCTCGACCAGCGCTCCGACATCTACTCGATCGGCGCGGTCACCTACGCGCTGCTGTCGGGCCGCCCCCCGTTCCCGGTGAAGACGCTGGCCGACCTGCTCAGCCGCAACCCGTCGATCAACCCGGCCCCCATCGCCGACCGGGTCGGCGCCCCGCCCGCGCTGGACGCCCTGCTGTTCGCCGCCCTGTCGCCCAACCCCGACGCGCGGCCGCAGACGGCCGAGGTGATGGCCACCGCCCTCGACCAGATCGCCGACGTGCTGCCCGGTGGGCAGACCTACGTGCCCCGGCCGCTGCCGGCCGCCGACACCAGCTCGGTGCTGCGGCCCTCCGTGCCCGGGTTCAGCAGCACCCCCGGCAGCTTCATCTCGGGCCTCAACATGGGCGCCACCTCCGACTACTCCCTCGTGCCCGGCTCCTACACCTCCGGCTTCGGCATGGGCCCCATGGCCAACCCCATGGAGACGCCGCAGAGCGTGCTGACCTCCTACATCCCCGAGGCCGGCTACGAGCCCGCCCCGCAGAGCGAGCGGCACTCCGCCCTGTTCTGGGTGTGGGTGGTGCTCACGTTCGTGGCGCTGTTCTTCGTGGCGATGCTCGTCACGGTGCTGCTCACCAGCTGATCCCAGCGCCTCGGCGACCTGCCGGACGGGCTGGTACGGCGGCGACGACCGTACGCGACGAGGACCCGGGGACGACGCCGAGGGCTGGTCGGCTCGCGGTCGTCGTCGATGGCGGTCCGTAGACTGACCCGCATGACCAGCACGCCCGACACCCTGCTCGCGCCCGGTTCCGAGACCGTCACCAAGGAGGCCACGGAGTTCCGGTTCGACGACGGCGACCACGAGCGCTTCGCCCACTACGCGCCCAAGCGGCAGCTCACCGAGGCGATGGTCATGGGCACCCCCGTGGTGGCGCTGTGCGGCAAGGTGTGGGTGCCCAGCCGCAACCCCGACCGGTTCCCGGTGTGCCCCGAGTGCAAGGAGATCTGGGAGTCCCTCGAGCCCGGCGACGGCCGCGACCCCGACGCCTGAGCCACCGGCCGCGGGGGCTGCGGCGGCCCCTCAGACGGCGGCGGTCGGGTCGACCTGCTCCTCGCCGTCGCCCGTCACGTCACCGGTGAAGCCGGCGAGGTGGGCGCGACGGCCCAGCACGAGCACGTACGCGAGGAACGCCGCCCACACGAGCGCCCCGATCGCCACGCGCGCCGGGATCGGCAGCAGCGACGGGGTGACGAAGGCCTCGAGCATCCCGGCCACCCCCAGCGCGACGGTCAGCCCGACGGCGACCGCCCCGCCGGCCCGGCCGGCGCGTCCGACGGCCCGGCTGCGCGTCATGGGTCCCGGCGAGATCCAGGCCCAGGCAAGGTTCAGCCCGGCGGCGAGCCCGAAGAAGATGCACGTCAGCTCGAGCAGGCCGTGGGGCAGGATGAGACCGAAGAACAGGTCGCCGCGACCCCGCGAGAGCATCATCCCGGCGATCACGCCCAGGTTGATCATGTTCTGCACCACCAGCGAGAGGGCGGGCAGCACCAGGATCCCGGTGGCGATCGCCAGCGCCGTCACGATGCTGTTGTTCACCCACACGCCGAGCGCGAAGTCGGCCGCGGGGTTCTCGGAGTAGTACGCCTCGAAGTCGTGCTCCACCAGCTGCTTGATCTGCTCCTCCGTCATGAGGCTGTGGGCGAGCCCCGGCTCGTAGAGCACCCGGGAGGCGAACACCGTGACCAGCCCGACCGAGACGATCCCCACCAGGAGCGCGGCCCACCGCAGCCGGTAGAACGCGGCAGGCAGGTCGGCGGCGAAGAACCTGCCGACGGCGCCCCACACCGGCACGCTGGCGCCGGTCACCACCGCCCGGGCGTCGGTCACGAGGGCGGCGAGCCGGGCCTCCAGCTGGGGGTCGTAGGCGCTGGCCCGCACCTGCGTCAGGTGGCCCGCGGTGCGCTGGTAGAGGTCGACGACCTCGTCAGCCTCCTCGCCCGTGAGCTTCTGGCGGCCCCGGACGAGGGTTGCCAGGCGGTCCCACTGGCCCTCGTGCTCGGTGACGTACGCCTCGATGTCCACGGGGGTCAGCCTAGACGCTGCCCGGCGCGCGGGGCCGGGGCGACGTCGGGGCGCGTTATGCTCGGCCGCGTGAGCCAGCAGATCGTGACGGGGGACGCGGTCGTGCTCGACCTGCGGCCCGCCCGCCTGCCGACCCGGCTGCTCAGCGACGCCATCGACATCGCCATCTGCGCCGCGCTCAGCTTCTTCGGGTGGCGGCAGGTGATGGATGCGGTCCACGGGTCGTCGCCGGTGCTCCAGCAATCGATCGACAACATCGGCTACGTGCTCATCTCGTTCGGCTACCCCATCGCCTGCGAGACCCTGAGCCGCGGCCGCACGTTCGGCGCCTGGGTGATGGGGCTGCGGGCCGTACGCGACGACGGCGGCTCGATCCGGTTCCGGCACGCGCTGATGCGGTGGCTCGGGTTCTGGCTCGCCGACTACGCCATCTGGACCGGGATGCTCGGCGGGGTGGTCACCATGTCGCTCCACCCGCAGTGCAAGCGCATCGGCGACCTCATGGCCGGCACCATGATGATCCGCACCCGAGCCCCCCGCGCCGCCGAGGACCTGCCCGAGATGGACCCGGCCCTCGCCGACTGGGCCGCGCGCCTCGAGCTGAGCCGGGTCACCAACGACCTGTGGGCCGCCGCCCGCTACACCATGGCGCGCCGCCGCGCCATGCGGGAGGACTACCGGAAGGCCATGGTGCACGCCCTCGCCCACCAGATCGCGGTGCGCTCCTCCCCGCCGCCCCCCGAGGGACTGGGCCCCGAGGACTTCCTCGTGGCCGTGCTCGCCGAGCACCGCCGCCGGTCGCTGCGCAAGGTCTACGCCCGGCGCCCCGACCTCGCCCCCGCCGAGCTCGGCGCGTAGCCCGCACAGGCCCGGTCGGGGGCGCCGCCGGCCGCCGAGGTCAGTCGGCGGTGGGACGGGAGTGCCAGTAGCCGCCCGGTGCGAACAGCCGGTCGACGTAGCCGGTGAGCAGGCCCAGCTCCTGGAGGGTGTCCATCACCGTGTAACGGGTGCGGATCGTCTGCGCCTGCAGGTACTTCGTGCGCAGCTCCTCGTGGCTGACCTGGATCTGGGCCGGGTGGTGCACCGCGCCGACCGTGCGCAGCGCCGCCTCGACCCGAGCCGCCGGCCACAGCTGCGCGCGCAGCCGCTCGAGGATCACCGGCCACCGGGCCACGATCCGCTCCAGCCGGGCCCGCGCCTGGTCGACCGTCAGGTACTTCTCCGCCGACTGCCGCACCGACGACTCCCGGATCACCGGGTTCGGCTGCAGCGCCGCCACCCTCGCCCGGTCGGCCTCCGGCGTCGGCCACGCGGCCAGCCGGGCGTCGACGTCGTACGCCGACAGGTCGGTGGCGAGCACCAGCTCGTAGAGGGCGCACATCGCGAGCGTGCCCAGCCCCACCTTGAACCCGTGCGACAGCGGCGGGTCCCAGTCGCGGCCGTAGCCCTCCATCTCCCACTGGTGCGAGAAGTAGTGCCCGGCACCCGAGGCGGGCCGCGACGTCCGGTGCACCTGCATCGCCAGGCCCGACATCATGAGCCCGTCGGTCAGCCGGGCCACCGCCGCCACGTCACCCGCCGCGAGCCCCGCGGGGTCGGCCAGCGCCTCGGCCAGCGGCCCCTGCACCAGCTCCCACACGTGCGGGTCGATCGGGTCGACGCCCAGCTCGTCGGCCACGATCCAGTCGCCGCCGGCGGGCACCTTCTCGAACAGGTCGCCGAAGCCGGTGGCCGTGAGCCGCGCCGGCGCCGCCGCCATCACGTCGAGCGGGGCGAGCACCGCCCGCGGCGCCGGGCACTCCTGGGTGGCCTTCACCCCGTCCACCGTGATCGCGGCGCCGAACGAGGTGTAGCCGTCGACCGATGCCGCCGTGCACACGTTCAGGTACTCGCGGCCGAGCAGGTGCGACGCCCACTTCGTCACGTCGTTGAGCGACCCCGAGGCGACCGAGCACGCCAGCGCGTCGGTCGCGGCCAGCCGGTCGCGGAGCCGGTACGTGGCGTGCTCGTCAGCGAACAGGGTGGGCGTGCCCGGGAGCACGAACGGCTCGTCGGTCTCGACCCCGGCCGCCACCAGCGACGCCTGCACCCGTTCCCCCGCCGCCGCCCACGTGTTGCCGTCGGCCACGACGATCGCACGCGCCCCCGGGAAGGTCGCGGCGAAGAGGGGGCCCGCCTGGTCGAGCACCCCGTCGCCGATCACCACCGCG
>JBHAES010000009.1:0-14260 GCA_041855725.1 Actinomycetota bacterium | reverse complement strand
TCCATGGCCACGGTGCGCAGCGCGGCGGTGACCTCGGCGGGCGACGGCTCCCGGCCCAGCCGGGCACGCAGCTCAGCGGTGACCTCGGTGCGGTCCTGCCAGCGGTCGCGGACCTGCATGACGTCGCCGAGGCTGTCGTAGGTGACCGCGGCGAGCTCGGCCCGTACCTGGTCGTAGACGGCCGGGTCGGCGGCGTGCGCCGTCCTGGGCCCGGGGGCCAGGACCCCCGCGACCAGCGCGATGACCAGCCAGATGGTGAGCCGGCGGGCGGACCCGCCTGAGACCCGGTGCGACACGGCGACTTCCTCTCCGAGCGAGCACGACAGCGCGGTCAGTGTAGGGAGCAGCCACCCGACGGCTCCGGTAGATGAGAGATGAGACATCTGGACGGTCGGGGAGCCAGTCGAGCCCTGGGGGAGCGGCCGTCGACCAGGGGTCGCGGCGGCGTTCGACGACCTCGCGCCGTCCGCACGGCCCCGCGGCCGATGGTGATCAGATGAAGGGCTGGACGAGGGGGCTGTGCACTAGGCTCCAGGCATGGCGAGTGCCCGGCTGGTGGAGGTACGGCTCGACAGGTTCAAGTCGTTCCAGGACGCGGTGCTGCCGCTGGGTGAGGTGACGGTGCTCACGGGCCGCAACTCCAGCGGCAAGTCCAACGTGCTCGACGCCATCGACGTGCTGGCTCGGATCTGCGGCGGCGATCCGCTGGGCGACGCGCTGGACGGTCGACGTCGCGAGGGCGGCCCCGTCCGGGGCGGCTCCCGGGGCTGCGCTCCCTACGGTGCGAGCTCGTTCCGGATCGGCTGCCGGATCGAGACCAGGGAGTCCGCCATCGACTATGAGATCGAGGTCGAGGTGGACCCGATCGTTCGGGTCCGGCACGAGCGGCTGGCAACGGAGGGGACCCGGTGGTTCGAGGTGACCCATACCGGGCAGGGGAGCCTCTCGGTCACCTATCGCAACGGGAAGCGGGGCCGTGACCCGCAGGTGGACGTACGCGACGACCGCAGCGTGCTGGGGCAGCTGCGCACCGCCGGGCTGGTCGAGAACGACACGATGCGTGAGCTCGTCGCGCACGCCGCCACCGTGGCGGGGACCCTCAGCAACGCGTTCCACCTCGACCCCGTACCCCAGCTCATGAGGACCTACGTGCCCCCACGGGAGTCCCGGCTGCGACGCAGCGGCGAGAACCTGGCGGCCGCAGCGCTCGCCCTGCAGCGCGGCGACGAGCAACGCTTCGAGGAGCTGACCGACCTGGTGCGTACCGTCGCGGACTGCGACGTGAAGGCGCTGAGCTTCTCGACCACCGACGAGGGCGACGTGATGCTGGCCCTCGACGAGGGGCACGGTCGCCGGACCACCGCGATGCTGATGAGCGACGGCCTGCTGCGGTTCACGGCGGTGGCCACGGCGCTCCTCACGGCGTCGACCTCGCTCGACGTGGACGGACCTGAGGTGACGGTCACCGGCATCGGTGCCCCCGCGGCCGGGCCCGGCGTGCTGCTGGTGGTGGAGGAGATCGAGAACGGCCTCCATCCCTCCCACGCGGGGTTGCTGCTGGGGCTGGTCGAGGCTGCCGGTCGGCAGCCGGGGGCTTCGGTGCTGGTGACCACCCACAGCCCAGCCCTGCTCGACCGGATCGACCCCGCTCGGCTGCGCGACGTGGTGGTGTGCCACGCCGGTCAGATCACCCGGCTCACCGACCTGCCCGGGTACGCCGCCGCCATGGCGGGTGGCAGCCTGGGCACGGTGGTGAGCCAGGGAAGGCTCGTGGCCGCCGAGGCCGAGAGCGAACCCGACTACTCCGAGTTCCTGCGGCTGATCGGCGCCGAGCCGTGACGGTGTGGTTCATCGACACCTCGGTGCTGGTGCACATCGTCCCCGTGCCCGGTCGCTCGAGCCACGGCGACCGGGAGAAGGTCATGGCCGAGATGAAGCAGCGGAGCAAGACGAGGGACACCCTGATCCTGCCCGTCACCGCCGTGATCGAGACCGGCAACCACATCTGCCACGTCAAGGACGGCAACGAGCGGCGGCAGGCGGCTGAGAAGTTCGAGGAGATCGTCTTGAAGGTCGTCGAGGGGAAGGCGCCCTGGCAGCCGCATGAAGCGACCTGGGACAGGGCCTTCTGGCGTCGCTTCCTCGAGGGGGGCAGCACGGGCACGAGCTGGATCGATCACGCCACCCAGGGCAGAGGGGGCCTGGGTGGCGGCGACCTGGCCCTCGTGGTGGAGCGCGACCTCTACTGCGCCCGGACGGGACTCCCGCGCGAGCAGGTCAGGATCTGGACCCGCGACGCCGCCCTGGAGGCCCGCAGCTGAGCGGCGGACCCGCGGCCTCAGTCCGACAGCCCGTACGCCCGGTGGAGGAGGGTGATCGGGTGCACGGTGGGCACGCCGGTGTGGTGCTCGATCTGCCAGCGGCAGGTCTCGGAGTCGCACACCGCCAGGCCCTCGTTGGTCTGCGCCACCATGTCGAACAGGGGCCGGCCGACAGCCCTGGCGACGTCGTACTTCTCCTTCTTGAGCCCGTACGTGCCGGCGATCCCGCAGCAGGCCGCGCCCGACTCGACCACCGTGACCCCGGGGATCAGGCGCAGCAGGTCGACGGCCGGGGTGCCGATGCCGTGGCCGCGCAGCTGGCAGGGGGCGTGGTAGGGCACGGTCAGCTCGATCGGCTCGAGGTCGAGCGGCAGGTCGCCGGCGTCGTGCAGCTCGAGCAGCAGCTCGCAGACGTCACGGGTGCGGGCGCCGACCTCGGCGAGCGCCTCGTCCTCGACGCCCAGGATCTCCTTCGCCTCGTGCTTGAGCATGCCGGCGCACGAGGTGGACGACGAGACGATGAGCAGGTCGCGGTCGGGCTTGCGCAGCTGGTCGACGAGGCGGCGCACCCAGGCACGGGCCGTGTCGAAGATGCCGTTGCTCTGCAGCGGCAGCCCGCAGCAGCCCTGCCGCGGCACGATCACCTCGTAGCCCAGGTGCTCCAGCACCTCGATCGTCTTGATCGCCGAGTCGATCTCGAAGTACGTGCCGGCGCAGCCGTGGAAGTAGATGATCCGGCCGCGGGGGAAAGGCCCCGTCGGCTTCGTCCGCCGCCGCAGCCACCCGACCAGCGTCTGCGCGTGGGCGGTGGGCATCGCCGCGTCGCGGTGGATCCCGATGACCTTCTCGATGGCCCACCGGGCCGGCTTCAGCCGCAGCACCGCGTTGGCGACCGGTGCGACCGGGGTCATCGCCTGGCCCATGAGCGTGGTCCGCGAGATCAGCTGGTCGCGCAGCGGCATCCGGTCGGCCTTCATCACCGCCCGCGCCGCCGAGTTCAGCTCGGCGATCTTGACGCCCTGCGGGCACACCAGGGTGCAGATGCCGCACGACGAGCAGTAGTCGAGCGAGTGGTCGACGGACTCGCCGTGGCGGAACCGCTCGGCCTGGGGGCCCACGTACTTGGGGCCGCTGAACAGCGGCGTCACCGCGAAGACGGGGCACTGGGTCTCGCAGATCGTGCACTTGACGCAGTGGTCGAGGCTCGCGCGGCGCAGCAGCTCGTGCTCGTGACGGTGGGCGCCGGTCGGTGCCGCGCCGGTGGCGTCGGGCTGGGTCACGGTGGTCTCGGTATCGGTCATCTCAGGCCCCCAGGATGGTGTCGGCGGCTCGCACCGCGCTGCCGAGGGCGATCCCCTCGCCCGACTTCTCGCTCCACCGCTGGGCGCCGGCGAGCAGCCCGCCGGCGCAGTGGAGGTTCTGCAGCACCGGGCGGCCCGCCGCGTCGAGCGGACGCATCCCGGCGTCGACGGCCACGCCGACCTCGAACAGCGCCTGGTCGGCCCAGTAGTCGCCCGTCAGCAGGTCGTCGCGGAGGCCGGCCAGCGGCAGCCCGAAGACGCGCTCGGTGATGCCGCCGTACGAGCTCAGCGTCAACGCGCCCGACTCGAACCCGCCCGGGGCGTGCACGAACGCCGCCGCCTCGTACGCGCGGTCGCGTCCGGCGGCGGCCAGGGTCACCGAGCGCACCCGGTCGCCCTGGGCCGTGAAGCCGGTGACGACGCTGCCCAGCACCAGCCGCACGCCGGCACCCTTGGCGAGCCGGGTCAGCCGCTCGTTGAGCCGCATGCCCGGCACGCCCGGCGGGGGTGTGGGGATCTCGAACACGTCGTGCCCGAGCCGTTCGGCGACGTCGCGCCACGCCGTGACCTGTGCGAGGCCGAGCACGGCGGGCACGCCGACGACCTCGCCGGGCTCCAGCAGCGGCCGCAGCGCCGCGACGAACCGCTGCCGGTAGCCGGCGTCGTCGAACGCGCGGGCGTAGACCACCGAGCTGGAGTCGACGTCGCCGTCGCGGGCCGGCAGGTCGAGCGTGATCGCCCGGGCCGTCACGTCGGCCGACCGGGCCAGGTTGCCGGCGCACAGCGAGGCGTAGAAGTCTTTGTGCTGGCGGAACCCGACGATGGCGTAGCGCGTGCCCGCACGCACCGTGCCCGCCACCATCGACGGCTGCGGGAGGCAGGTGGGGCGCACCGCGCCCACCGCGGTGGGCAGCAGCACGTTGCGCTCGGGGTCGCCGGTGAGCAGGTCGGGGCCCACGAGCTCGGCGGCGTAGCGGACGCCCGCCTCGACCGTGGCGCCACCCAGGATCCGGTAGGGGTGCTGCTCGCCCCCGTACGAGGCCAGCGCCGCCAGCGGCAGCTCCACCCGCTCGGGCGCGTAGCCGAGCACGTCGACGGTGCCCTGGCCGAGCTGGAGCCCGCCGATGCCCTTGCTGAGCACCGTGACCTGCCGCCCTGCCCGTGCCAGCCGGATCGCGGCGACGAGACCGGCCAGGCCGGCACCGATGACGACGACGTCCATGTCACACCACCTCCGCGCCCTCGGGCAGGTGCTCGATGTCGAGCGTGCCCTGGAAGATCCAGGCGTCGAGTGCGGCCTGGCGCACCTGGTCGCCGGCGAGGATCGGCCACAGCCCGATCCACCGGTTGGCGAGGAACAGCCGCAGCAGCCCCGTGGCCCGCTCGATGTCGACCGCCCCCAGGTCGTGCGCCACGCCCGTCGCCCGCACCGAGCAGAACCCGCCCTGGCACGGGCCCATGCCGAGCCGGAGCTGACGGCGCCAGTCGTCGAGGCTGCCCTGCGGGTTCGCCCGCACCAGGTCGGCGAGCATGCGTCGGCTCATCAGCTCGCACTCGCACAGGACCTGGTCGTGGCGGCGGTCGCCCTCGCGGTCGTGGAGCCGGTGCGTCACCACGTACGACCGGTTCTCGGTGCCGCCCGACGCCGGCACCGGGCACTCCTCGTCGGCGGTGCGGCACGGGTTGCTGGTGCCCAGCTGGCGCTCCATGGCGTCGACCACGTTCTGCGCCATGAGCCGGTAGGTGGTGAGCTTGCCGCCCGAGATGGTCAGCAGGCCCTTCAGCCCGTCGCGCTCGGCGTGGTCGAGCACGTTCATGCCGCGGCTCATGTGGCGGGTGTCGGCCGCCGACACGCGGGCGTCCTTCACCAGCGGCCGGGCGCCCGACCAGGCGTGCACCGCCCGGGCCTCGCGGAAGCCCGGCACGAGCACCTCGCCGGCGTCGAGCATCTGCTGCACCTCCTCGCGCGGGATGGGCAGCCGGTCGGGGTCGGGGGCCTTCACGTCGGTGGTGCCGATGATGCACACGGTGTGCACCGGCACGAGGATGTCGCCGTCGTGGGGGTAGATGCACCGGTTGATCACCGTGCTCACCAGCCGGTGGTTCATCGCGATCATGATCCCCCGGCCGGGCACGACCTCCACGTCGGGGCAGCCGGCGAGGTGGGCCACCTGCCCCGCCCACGCGCCGGCGCAGTTGATGACGAAGTGGCAGCCGATGCGCACCTCCTCACCCGTCTTGTCGTCGGTGCACACCACCTGCGACACCGTGTCGCCGGAGCGCTCGATGCCCGTGACCCGGTGGTAGGTAAGGATCTTCGCCCCGTGCTCGCGCGCCGACTCGGCCGCCCCCCACACCAGCTGCCAGCCGTCCACGGACCCGTCGTCGACCTCGAACGCCCTCGTGATGCCAGGGTTGAGGCGCGGCTCGCGGCGCAGCGCCGTCGCCACCGGCACCTCCCGGGCCCACACCCTCGTCGCCTCGGCGGCTGCCAGGAACCCGTCGGCGTACGCAGGGTCGTCGCCGGGGGCCACCACGAACAGGCCGCCGGTGCGCTCGATCGCGCTGGCCTGGATCCGGTTGAGCACCACGTTCTCGTCGGCGCACTCGGTGGCCGAGTGCGGGTCGCTCACCACGTAGCGACCCCCCGAGTGGAGCAGCCCGTGGAACCGGCCGGAGGTGCCCTGCGCCAGGTCGACCCGGTCGACCAGCACCGCCCGGTAGCCGCGCATCGCCACGTCGCGCACGACGCCCGCACCGGTGGAGCCACCGCCCACCACCACGACGTCAGCCTCGAGCCTCCTCATGAGCACCTCCCGCAGCCTCACGCCCGGACTCTTCCACCCTAGTCGTGCGAGCTGCTGCTCGCTGGTGGCAGGGGGTGGGTCGTCACGAGCGCGGCGACCGTCCGGCGGGTCGCAGGCGGGGGTCGTCGCGGTGACGTCGCCGTCCGCGGGTGAGCCGGCTCAGGCGAGCGTCAGGTCGACCGTCACCGCCGTGTCGGTCTCGGTCCACCTCACCTCGCCGGTGATGCGGCCCACGGCCCGCAGGTCGGCCTCCACCGTACGGAGCCGGGCGAGCCGGTCGGCCGGGCCCGAGAACGCCGCGGCGGCCGCCTCGGCCTTCATCGACACCTTGGCCGTCGACTTGGCGCCCCGCACCTCCACCAGGGCGGCGGACACGTCGGCCAGCAGCTCCGGGTCGCCGCCCGCCGGCAGCTCGTCGGCCTCGGGCCACGCCGCGTGGTGCACCGAGGTGTCGTGGGTCCACGACCACACCTCCTCGGTCACGAACGGCAGGAACGGGGCGAACAGGCGCAGCTGCACGTCGAGGGCCAGCCACAGCGCCGCCCGGGCGGACGCGCCCGCCTCGCCGTAGGCCCGCTCCTTGACGAGCTCGAGGTAGTCGTCGCAGAAGGTCCAGAAGAACCGTTCGGTCACCTCGAGGGCGTCGGTGTACTCGTACGCCTCGAACGCGGCGGTGGCGCTGGCCACCGTGCCGCGCAGCGCGGCGAGCACGGCCAGGTCGGCCGGCTCGGTCACGTCTGCGGGGGCGGCCGGTCGCATGCCGGGCATGCCGAGCACGAACCGGGCCGCGTTGAGCACCTTCATCGCCAGCCGCCGACCCACCTTCATCTGGGTCTCGTCGAACGGCGAGTCGCTGCCGGGGCGGGCCGCCGCAGCACGCCACCGGACCGCGTCGGCGCCGTAGCGCTCCAGGATCTCGGTGGGCACCACCACGTTGCCCTTCGACTTCGACATCTTCTTGCGGTCGGGGTCGGTCACGAAGCCCGAGATGGTGGCCCGGCGCCAAGGCAGCGAGTCGTTCTCGAAGTGCGACCGCACCACCCGCGAGAACAGCCAGGTGCGGATGATGTCGTGCGCCTGCGGCGCCAGGTCCATCGGGAACGTGAGCGCGAACAGCTCCGGGTCCCGCTCCCAGCCGCACACGATGTGGGGCGTGAGCGACGACGTGGCCCAGGTGTCCATCACGTCCGGGTCGGCGGCGAACCCGCCCGGCACGCCGCGCTGCGACTCGTCGTAGCCGGGGGCGGCCTGCGCCATCGGGTCCACCGGCAGGTCGGCCTCGGCGGGCGTGATCGGGTGGTCGTGGGCGGGCTCGCCGTCGGCGTCGAGCGGGTACCACACCGGGAACGGCACCCCGAAGAACCGCTGCCGCGAGATCAGCCAGTCGCCGTTGAGCCCGCCCACCCAGCTCTCGTAGCGGTGCCGCATGTAGTCCGGCGTCCAGGCGAGCTCTGCGCCCCGCTCCAGCAGCGCCTGCTTGAGAGCCTCGTCGCGCCCGCCGTTGCGCAGGTACCACTGCCGGGTCGCCACGATCTCGAGCGGGCGGTCGCCCTTCTCGTAGAAGTTGGTCATGCGGGTGGTCGGCGTCGGGTCGCCCTCGAGGTCGCCGGAGGCCCGCAGCTGCGCCACCGTCGCCTCCCGCGCCGAGTACGCGGTCTTGCCCGCCAGCGGCTCGTACGCCTCGGCGTTCACCACCCACTCGGGGGTCTCGGACTGGAAGCGCCCGTCGCGGCCGATCACCGTACGGGTCGGCAGGTGCAGCTCGCGCCACCACTGCACGTCGGTGAGGTCGCCGAAGGTGCAGCACATCGCGATGCCGGCGCCCTTGTCCATCTCGGCCGCCGGGTGCGCCAGCACGGGCACCTCCACCCCGAACAGCGGGGAGGTCACGGTGGTGCCGAGCAGCGGCTGGTAGCGCGGGTCGTCGGGGTGGGCGACGAGCGCGCACACGCTCACCAGCAGCTCGGGTCGCGTGGTCTCGATGATCACCCGGCCGCCGTCGGGGCGGTGGAACGCCACCTTGTGGTAGGCGCCCGGGTACTCGCGGGCCTGGAGCTCGGCCTGCGCCACCGCCGTTCCGAACGTGGTGTCCCACAGCGTGGGCGCGTACGCGAGGTAGGCCTCGCCGCGGCCGAGGTTGCGCAGGAACGCCCGCTGCGCCACCGCGATCGAGTCCTGCGAGATCGTCATGTAGAGGGTGTCCCAGTCCACCGACAGCCCGAGGCGGCGCCACAGCTGCTCGAACGCCTGCTCGTCGATCTGGGTCAGCTCGTGGCACAGCTCGATGAAGGTGCGACGGCTCACCGGCACCTGACGCTTCGGGTCGGGCTTGGCCGGGGGCGTGACGTCAGGGTCGTACGGCAGCGACGGGTCGCAGCGCACCCCGTAGTAGTTCTGCACCCGACGCTCGGTGGGCAGCCCGTTGTCGTCCCAGCCCATCGGGTAGAAGACGTGCTTGCCCCGCATCCGCTGGTAGCGCGCCACGAGGTCGGTGTGGGTGTAGCTGAACACGTGGCCCACGTGCAGCGAGCCCGACACCGTGGGCGGCGGCGTGTCGATCGAGAACACCTGCTCGCGGGTGGCGGGGCGCACGAACGCGTACGTGCCCTGCTCGCGCCAGGCCTGCGACCACTTCTCCTCGAGACCCTCGAGGGCCGGACGCTCCGGTACGCCCCGCCCGGCGGTGGCCGGGGCGGACGAGGACGGGGCATGCGGTGTGGTCATGCCGGCGATCGTAGCGAGAAGCCCCTGCGGGCGGCCAACCGGTTCCCGGTGCCGGACAGGCTCAGCCGAGCACCTTCGCGATCGAGGTGGGGTCGCGGTAGTCGAGCTGGTCGGTGACGTTGGTGCCGTCGACGAAGTAGGTCGGGGTTCCGGTGACGCCGGCGCGCCCCGCCTTGTCGTTCATGCCGACGACGAAGCCCTTGGTGGACTTGTTGTCGTAGCAGCGCTGGTAGGAGATGAGCGCGTCACCGGTGATGCCGACCTGCGCGGGCAGCTGCTCGCGCAGCAGCTGGTCGCTGTAGCCGATGCCCTCGGTCGTGGGCTGGTTGGCGTAGATGGCGTCGTGCATCTTCACGTACTGCTCCTGCCCGGCGAAGTCGGCGCACGAGGCGGCGACCGAGGCGCGGGTGGAGGCGTCGTTGCGCAGGTTCGTGTCGAGGAACGTCATGGTGTGGTACTCCAGCTGGATGTCACCCGCCTTGGCGCGGGTGAGCAGCTCGGAGGAGAAGGCCTGGTCGAAGGTCTTGCACCACGGGCACTGGTAGTCCTGGTAGACGACGACCTTGCGGGCGCCCGGCTTGGCGGTGCCCTTGTAGAGGATGATGCCGGACGCGTCGTCGTTGGCGTCGGGCGGCGTCGCGCCCCCGCCGGCCGAGATGCTGTCGCGGTTGAGCCAGATCGCGTAGCCGCCGCCGACCAGCAGCAGCACGAACGCGGCGGCGATGGCGGTCACGACGATGATCCGCTTCTTGCGCGCGGCCTCGGCCTGGGCGCGCTGCTGCGCTCGGAGCGCCTCGCGGCGGGAGCGGTTGCTCATCGGTTCTCCTTGGTGTCGGTGTCGTCGGCGTCGTCGAGGTCGGGCAGGTCGGCGTCGGTGACGGGCCGGAACAGCCAGTCGTCGAGAGAGAACGGGGTGTGCGGGCGCCGCACGAGCAGGGCGCCGCACAGCAGCAGGCCCACGTCGCGGGCGATCTCCCACGGGTACAGCGCCAGCGCCTTCTCCTTGGCGATCTCGCCGCCCGGGCCGAAGCAGCCGCAGTCGATCGACAGGCCCTGGCTCCACGCCCACGAGATGCCGATGATGAAGGCGACCATCGCCAGGGCGCCGATCGCAGCGGTGACGCGGGTGAACAGGCCGGCCACGAGCAGCGCACCGGCCGCCACCTCGACGATCGGGAGCGCGTAGCCGACGACGGCGGCGACGTCGTAGGGCAGCAGCCGGTAGGCGCGTACGGACAGGACCGACGCCTCCAGGTTCGGCAGCTTCACGAGGCCCGCGTACAGCAGGACCCCGCCGAGGACCAACCGGGCCGCGAGACCCACCCAGTCGAGCCGGCTCCGGCCCGTGGCTGGGCCCGGGCTCGCGGCGAGGGCCGTCGGGGTGGAGGTGGCGGTCATGCCCCGCATCCTACCGGGACCCACAGGAAGTTGAAAGCTCAATCGTTCCTGGTGGTCACCGAGCTGTGGGACAGCCGGGGCCGCGAGGTCAACCTCGACCTCGCCGAGGTGGTGCTCAAGGACCTCATCCCCGAGGGCCAGGACCGCCCCGTCACGTCGCAGATGATCATCGACCAGACCGCGGCCTACTTCCAGATGACCGTCGAAGAGCTCACCGGCCCCGGCCGCTCCCAGAGCGTCGCGGCCTGCCGCGAAGCGGCCGGCCCTCCGCCGCACGGTCCGTACCAGACAGGCCGGGCGGGCGGCCCCGGAGGGCAGCCGGCACCTATGCTCGGGGCCATCATGGACACGCACGCCGAGATCGTCGCCCACCTGACCGCCCGCTGGCCCGAGCAGGAGGTGGCGCCGTCGCTGGCCCGCGTCCAGGCGCTGACCGAGCTGCTCGGCGACCCCCAGCGGGCCTGCCCCGTGGTGCAGGTCGCGGGCACGAACGGCAAGGGGTCGACCGCCATCGTCGTCGACGCCCTGCTGCGGGCGCAGGGGCTGCGGACGGGCCGCTACGGCTCGCCGCACCTGGTCGACCTCACCGAACGGATCTGCGTCGACGGCGAGCCGGTCTCCCACGACCGCTTCGACGAGGCGTGGCGTGACATCGAGCCCTACGTGCGGATGGTCGACGACCGGCGGATCGAGGGCGTCGCCATGACCTTCTTCGAGGTGATGACGGTCCTCGCCCTCGCGATCTTCGCCGACACCCCCGTGGACGTGATGGTGCTGGAGGTCGGCATGGGTGGCTCCTGGGACGCCACCAACGTGGCGGACGCCGACGTCGCGGTCGTCACCCCCGTCGACGTCGACCACACCCGCTACCTCGGCGCGACGCCGGCCGAGATCGCCGTCGAGAAGGCCGGCATCATCAAGCCGGGGTCGGTGCCGGTGCTCGCCGGGCAGGCGCCCGAGGTGGCGCAGGTGCTGCTGGCCCGCTGCCACGAGGTGGGCGTGGCCCCCCTGCGCGAGGGCGTCGACTTCGGGCTGCTGGAGCGCGTCCCCGCGGTGGGCGGCCAGCTGCTGCGCATCGACACCCCCGCCGGCGCGCTGGGCGACCTGCACCTGCCGCTGCACGGGGCCCACATGGCCCGCAACGCCGCCCTCGCCGTCGCCGCCGTCCAGGCGCTCTCCGGCGGCCGGGAGCTGGCCGCCGACCTTGTCGGCGACGCGTTCGAGGTGGTCGAGGCGCCGGGGCGCACCGAGCTCGTCCGGACGTCGCCGGCGGTCGTGCTCGACACCTGCCACAACCCGCACGCCGTCCGGGCCACGCTCGACGCCGTCCGGGAGGCGTACGGGTTCGCGCCCCTGGTGGGCGTGGTCGCGATGATGGCCGACAAGGACGTCGACGGGGTGCTGCGGGTGCTCGCCGACGACCTGGCCGTGGTCGTCTGCACCCAGGCCGCCACGCCCCGCGCCGTCCCGGCCGCCGAGCTGGCGGAGGTCGCCCGCGGCCTGCTGGGCGCCGACCGGGTCGTCGTGGCCGACCGGCTCGACGACGCCATCGAGACCGCCGCCGGGCTCGCCGACGAGGCCGGGGCAGGCGCCGGGGTGCTCGTCTGCGGGTCGGTGGCCCTCGCCGGCCAGGCGCGGGCCCTCCTCGGCGGCGGACGGCGGGTCACGCCCCCCTCCGTACGGGTCGGCCGTCTCGACGCCGACGGCCTGGCCGACCCGGACGACGGGGACCTGCCGGTCGACGACCTCGACGGCACGCCATGACGCGGACGCCGGCGACGCGACGCTGCTCGTGGTCGAGGCGGTCGTGGCCGGGCCCGCCATCCCCGGGATGATGTCTCGGGCGTGCGGCCCCGTGGGCCACGCCCTGGGGTGGTCCGTGCCGGTCGCCGGCGTGCTGCCGGGGTGCTCACCCGGTACCGTACGGGTGCCGGGTCGGGCGCGGCACGTCATCGCGTACGGGCTCGGCCGGCGGCTCGAGGCCGGTGTCAGACCACCCGGCTAGGCTGGTCGGCATGACAGAACGCTCCCTCGTGCTCATCAAGCCCGACGCCGTGCGGCGCGGGCTCACCGGCGCGATCCTCGACCGCTACCTCGCCAAGGGCTACACGATCGTGGCCATGGACCTGCGCACCGCCACCGGCGAGGTCGCCGACGCGCACTACGCCGAGCACGTCGAGAAGCCGTGGTACCCGGGGCTGCGGTCGTTCGTCACCTCTGGGCCGCTGGTGGCCCTCGTGCTCGAGGGCGAGCGGGTGGTCGAGGGGGTGCGCACCCTCAACGGCGCGACCGACGGCACCGCCGCCGCCCCCGGCACGATCCGTGGCGACTGGTCGACCTCCCAGCAGCAGAACCTCGTGCACGGCTCCGACTCGCCCGAGGCCGCCGCCCGCGAGATCGCCGTCTGGTTCCCTGGGCTCGCATGACCGGCGCAGCGATCCCTCCGGCGGGCTCCCAGCCGGTGTCCGGCCAGCCGTCGTACGGACCTCGTGACCAGGGCTCCGCCGCCCAGCCGCCGTCCGGCCAGCCGGCCCGCGGTCAGACGCAGCCGGCTGCCCACCACGCCCCGGCCCAGCCCGGCCCCGGCCAGGTCGGGGCGCCGCCCTCGGCGCCGTACGCGCCGCCCGGGACGGGTCGCCCGCCCGTGCCGCCGATGGGCGTGCCCGCCGCGGCGGGGCGGCCGGTGCCGGGCAAGCCACCCGCGCTGCCGGTGGTCCCCACCGGCTACACGTCGTTCTTCCGCAGCCCCCGCTGGCGCTGGTGGCGCGGCCTGCTCGCCCTGCTGATGGCAGGCGGGCTGGGTCTGGTCGTCATCATGGTGGTCAGCCTCGTGGCCCTCCTGCTCGAGCTCGCCCTCGGCCTGCGCACCATCGACTCCCTCGTGCAGATGACGCTTACCCCGGTGCTCTTCGCCGCCAACAACGTGGCGCTGGCCCTGCTCATCCCGGTGTCGATGCTCACCGCCTGGGCCACGACCGGGCAGCGGCCCGGGTGGCTGTCGTCGGTGGCCGGCAGGCTCCGGTGGCGGCTGCTCCTGCTGTCGCTCGCCGTGTGCGCGGTGCCGTACGCGGTGATGCTCGCCTTCGAGCTGCCCGCGACGCTCGGCGGCATGCGGTGGCTGCCCACCTCGCTGTTCATGATCCTCACGATCGCGCTCACCACACCCCTCCAGGCGGCGGGCGAGGAGTACGCCCTGCGGGGGCTGTGCAACCGGGCCGTGGCGGCGTGGATCCCCCACGAGCTGGGCGGCGCGGTGCTGGGCGGCATCCTGTCGTCGCTGGTGTTCATGGCCCTGCACGGCGCCGGCGACGTCTACCTCAACATCTTCTACCTGCTCTTCGGTGCGATCGCCTGCCGGCTGACCTACCGCACCGGTGGTCTCGAGGCCGCCGTCGCGTTCCACGTGGTCAACAACCTCACGAGCATGGTCTCGCTGCCGTTCACCGACATCAGCGGCCTGTTCGACCGCTCCGCCGGCACCGTGAGCGGCTTCGGCGAGGTCGCCTTCCAGCTCGGTGTCATGATCGTCTCGTGGGGCGCGCTCGAAGGGCTCGCCCACTACCTCAAGGTCGAGCGGCGTACGGCCCCGGGTGCGGCGCTGGCCCCGGTCGGGTCGGCGCCGGCCGGATCGGTGCCGCCGGCACCGCCAGCGACGGGGGTGGCGCCGACCGGCACCGTGGTGGGGGCGCCCGCCGGAGGGATGGCCTGG
>JBHAES010000008.1:0-2911 GCA_041855725.1 Actinomycetota bacterium | reverse complement strand
CACGGCCCAGGCGGCGCACGAGCTCGTCGAGGTGCCGGCACGCCGGTGCGGCGGCCCGCGGGACCGCGTCGGCGCGCACCCTGCGCGCGGCGCGTGCCTGGTGTACGTTGCGAGTGTTCCCACCCCCCGGGAGCACGAAGGAGTGTCCGCATGACCCTCACCCCCATGACCCGCCGGATCCTGCTCGGTGCGACCGCTGGTCTCGCCGCGGCGACCGTCGTGGCCCCCACCGCTGAGGCGGCGCCGAACCAGGCGACCGTCCCGTTCACCCCCGTGGCCCGGGTGGGCGACGGCGGGCAGGAGGTGCTCGCGTTCGACCTCGACCTCAGGGAGCTCGGGCCGGTGCGGCGAGACAGCATCACGACCGGCACGTTCGGCGTCCACGCCCTCGCCGTGGCCCCCCTCGCCGAGCCGGTGACGATCGTGGACGGCACCCGGCCGGTGACCTCGGTGCGGGTCTCGAGGCACCGGGTCACCCTCGAGCTCGGGCAGGGCTGCCCGACCGTCGGCTACATCGGCGGCACCGGGAACGTCATGCTGGACCTCACCTTCACCCTGACCCTCAGCCAGCCGATCGTGCTGCGCCGCGGCGGCACCGTCACCGAGGTCACCTTCCGGCAGCGCCGCACGGTCGACGCCGAGGTGGACCGCTACCGCTACGCCACCGCGGCCAACGGCATCGAGTACCGGCTCTTCGCCCCGGCCCGTCGCCGTGGCGCCGCGGCCCGGCCCATGGTCGTCTGGCTGCACGGGGCCGGTGAGAGCGGTCAGCCGGCCGGGCTGCCCACCAACGAGACCCAGCTGCGGGCGAACCGGTGCGCGCTCGGGTTCAGCACCCCCGAGGCCCAGGCCATCTTCGGCGGGGCGTACGTGCTGGCGCCCCAGGCGCCGGCCGGCTGGTCCTCACGCATCGCCGGCGACCTCATGGCACTCATCCGTGAGGTCGCGGCCCGGCACCGCGTCGACCCGACCCGGATCCACCTGGGCGGCAACAGCTCCGGGGGCACCATGACCCTGCGCATGGGGTCGACCTACCCCGACTTCTTCGCCTCGTGCCTGCCGGTCTGCCCACCCGTCCACGGGTTCAGCGCCGCCGACCTCGCCCGCCTGGCCTCGACGCCGACCTGGTTCGTGACCGCGGCCAACGACTCGGCGGTCCCGGCCGAGCCGAACGCGGTCGCCGCCCACCGGATGGTGCCCGGCTCGATCCTCTCCCTCTACCCCGACGTGGTCTGGAACGGCCACGTGTGGCCGAGCCACTGGTCGTGGATCTACGTGACCCACAACGACCCGCGGCACGACGGGGAGCGGCTGTGGCAGTGGATGGCCCGCCAGCGGCGCACCGACACCCGGTAGCCCGCCCAGGACCGGCGGCGGGACGCACCAGGCGGCCGACCGTCGCCGGTCGGCGCGCGCCTGCGACCGAGCCACCGTGGTCGGGCGCGTACGCGCACCCCGCCGGCACGCCGCAGCGGGACGGCTCGCGGTGGTCTCAGCCCTTGACGGCGCGGGCCAGGGCCTCGGCGCGGTCGGTGCGCTCCCAGGTCATGAAGTCGCGCTCGCGACCGAAGTGGCCGTAGTTGGTGACCTTGGAGTAGATCGGGCGCAGCAGGTCGAGGTCGCGGATGATCGCGCGCGGGCGCAGGTCGAACACCTGGGTGACCGCCTCGGTGATCTGGTCGAGGGGCACCTTCTCGGTGCCGAAGCACTCGGTGAACACCCCCACGGGGTGCGAGCGGCCGATCGCGTACGCGACCTGCATCTCGCAGCGGTCGGCGAGCCCGGCGGCCACCACGTTCTTGGCCACCCAGCGCAGCGCGTACGCGGCGGAGCGGTCGACCTTCGACGGGTCCTTGCCCGAGAACGCGCCGCCGCCGTGGCGGGCCATGCCGCCATAGGTGTCGACGATGATCTTGCGGCCGGTCACCCCCGCGTCACCCATGGGACCGCCGACCACGAAGCTGCCCGTCGGGTTGACGAACACGTTCAGGTCGGGGGCCGGGATGTCGTAGCGGGCGAGCACCGGGTCGATCACCTCGCGCCGGATGTCGGCGGCGATCATCTCCTGGGGCACGTCTGGGCGGTGCTGGCTCGACACCACGACCGTCTCGACCTCGACGGGGGTGGTGCCGTCGTAGCCGATGGTGACCTGGGTCTTGCCGTCGGGGCGCAGGTAGTCGAGGGTGCCGTTCTTGCGCACCTCGGTGAGCTGCTCCGACAACCGGTGGGCGATGTCGATGGGCAGCGGCATGAGGGTGGGGGTGTCGGTGCAGGCGTAGCCGAACATGAGCCCCTGGTCGCCGGCGCCCTGCCGGTCGAGGTCGTCGCTGGAGCCGTCGCGGGACTCGCCGGCGTCGTCGACGCCCTGGGCGATGTCGGGCGACTGCGAGCCGATCGCCACGAGCACGCCGCACGAGTGGCCGTCGAAGCTCTTGCCGGACGAGTCGTAGCCGATGCCCAGGATCCGGTCGCGGGCGATGCGGTCGATGTCGACGTAGGCCTCGGTGGTGACCTCGCCGGCCACGACGACGGTGCCGGTGGTGACGAGGGTCTCGACCGCGACCCGGGACGTGGGGTCGGCCTGCAGCATGGCGTCGAGCACCGAGTCGGAGATGGCGTCGGCCACCTTGTCGGGGTGACCCTCGGTGACGGACTCGGACGTGAACAGCCTGAGCAAGGCTCAACCCCTTTCGTGGTGACGCCGGGCGACGGCGTCGAGGATAGTGTGCGCGGCCGTGGACTTCGGGCCCGTGACCGAGGCGAGGACGCCCTCGCCGGCGAGCACGTGCACCGTGGTGTCGGCGGCACCGAACACCCGCCCGCCGCTCACGTCGTTGACGACGAGCAGGTCGCACCCCTTGCGGGCCAGCTTCGCGCGCCCCGCCTCGATCAGGGCGTCGCGGTCGGTGAT
>JBHAES010000007.1:0-5629 GCA_041855725.1 Actinomycetota bacterium | reverse complement strand
GTTCGCGGTGCGCCGCGGGTCGGTGCTGGGCGCGATGATGGCGGTCTCGGCGGTGGGCGGGGTGCTCGCCGGTGCCGGCATGCCACCGGTGGTGGCGGCGTGGGGGTGGCAGGGGGCGTTCCGGCTGCTGGCCGTGGTGTCGCTCGTCGTGATGGTCGCCGTGGGCGTGCTGGTGCGTACGGACCCCGCCGACGTGGGCCTGCTGCCGGTGGGGGTCGTCCGGCACCGCGGCG
Source organism: Actinomycetota bacterium (assembly GCA_041855725.1). GTDB lineage: Bacteria > Actinomycetota > Actinomycetes > Propionibacteriales > Propionibacteriaceae > JBHAES01. The sequence continues at coordinate 5,396 of JBHAES010000007.1, read as the reverse complement.
ACGCCCCGGCGGTGACGCTCCGCCTCGACGGCCTCCCGCTGGCCCAGGCCCTGCGCACCCGGGAGCTGTGGCTGCTGGCCGCGGCGATCGTGGCCTACCTGGCGGTGCAGGCGATCCAGCAGGTGATCACGTCGGTGCACGTGGCGGCCGGCCTCGACCGGGTGGGTGCGGGCGTACTGGTGTCGCTGCTGTCGGTGTGCCTCGCGGGCGCGACGCTGGTGGTGGGGGTGGTCAACGACCGGTTCGGCACCGTCGCCGCCCTCTGGCTCGCCGCCGGCTGCCAGGCCGTCGCCATGGTCGCGCTGGCGGTGGCGCGGGACCTGCCGGGGCTCGCCGTGGCCACCGCGGTGCTGGCGTTCGGGTCGTCGGTGCCGACGGTGCTGCTGCCGATCGTCGTCCGCACCACCTTCGGCCCGGCGGACTACGCGAGGCTGCTCGGGGTCGTGCTGTCGTTCGTCCCGGTGGGGCTCGCCGTGGGCGCCCCGCTGTGGGCGTTGTCGTACGACGTGACCGGGTCGTACGCGCCCGCGCTCGGCACGGCCGCCGGGGCTTCGCTAGCCGCCGCCGCCCTCATCACCTGGGTGCTGCGGTCGGCGCCGAGCCTGCGGGCCCAGGCGGTGGCCGGGCCTGGGTGAGCGCCGACGTCCCCCGCAGCCGGTGCCGGTCCCGGTCGGCTCGGCCCCGGGCGGGCGGCGCGCGGGGCAGACTGGTGGCATGCGCAGCCGGGTCGAGGCGGCGTTCGCCGCGGTCCCCCGCTCGGGGTTCCTGCCCGAGTCGGAGCGACCCCACGCGTCGTGGGACGTGCCGCTGCCCATCGGCCACGGCGTCACGAGCAGCCAGCCCCGCACGGTCGCCGACATGCTGCGGCTGCTCGACGTGGGCGCGGGGCAGCGGGTGCTCGACGTCGGGTCGGGGTCGGGGTGGACCACCGCGCTGCTGGCCTGGCTGGTGGGCCCGGCGGGATCGGTGCTGGGGGTGGAGCGGGTCGCCGAGCTCGTCGCGTGGGGGTCGGCCAACCTCGCGGCGACGGGCATGGGGTGGGCCGCGATCGTCGCGGCCGAGCCGGGCGTGCTGGGGGTGCCGGGACGCGGCCCGTACGACCGGGTCCTGGTCTCGGCGATGGCCGACGACCTGCCCGACGAGCTGGTGGCCCAGCTGGTCCTGGACGGGGTGCTCGTGGTGCCGGTGGGCGGGTGGCTGCTGCGGATGCGGCGGCGCGGCGACGGGCCACCGCAGGTGAGCCGCCACGGCGCCTACCGGTTCGTGCCTCTCGTCCGCTGACCCGCCCGGCGCCAGCTCAGCCCTCGACCTGGTCGGCGGGCGGCGCGGTGATCGTGACGGGCTCGTCGAGCTGGGTGTAGGTGATGGTGCCGCCGCCGATGATGGCGTGGACCGGCCGGTCGCGGTCGTCGAGGAACACGTGCATGGTGACGGTGCCGGACGAGGTGGCCGTCGTGACGGCATAGTGGTCGGTCTCGACCCCCGCCATGGTCTCCTTGCCCACGTACGACACGCCGGTGACGTCGTCGGCGACGGACTCGGCGTACTTGCCGGGGGTCAGCTGCTCGGTGGCGATGTCGGCCGGGGTGGGCGTCCGCTGGAATCGCTCCCCCTCGGCACGGGTGTAGGTGACGCCGTCGACGATGACGACCTCCAGCACCATCGCGTCCTGTGTCTCGACGGTGAAACGCAGCTTGCGGTTGGCGGGGTCGCTCTGGTCGAAGACCCCCGCGAACCGCATCCCGCCGCCGTCGCTGCCGCCCGCCATCGTGAAGGCGCCGGTGGTGACGGCATTCGCGCCGGCGACGAAGCGTGGCACGAACTCGGTGTGGGACAGCACCTGCCCCGGGGTGGGTCCGGTCGCCGCCGAGGCAGGCGCCGACGAGGTCACGGTGCCGGCGCCGCCGCAGCCGGCCAGCACGAGCAGCCCGGCGAGGGCCGCGGCCACCAGCCGGACAGGGACGCTCATGACTCTCCTCGGGGGTCGGGGACCCTCCCAGGGTACGGCAGTCCCGCACGGACCTCCGCGCCCGACCACCGTCAGGTGGCCTGCTCGGCCACGCGCTGCGCCGTCCCGGTGCCACCTACACCGCAGGTCGCACCGCGCCAGCCACCGGGTGTCGCACCAGACGGCGCTGGCGACCTGCACGACCTCGCCCGCCGCGGCCTCCTGGTCGCCTCGCGTCACGGCCGCGGCTACGCCTGGACCGCGTCCGACGACCTGCGGGCCCGGCTCCGCCCCGCCTGAGCGACGTCCTCAGGGCCCGACGTTCAGATCCTGAACCGATCTGAACGTCGTTGGAAGCATCGGCAGCCCGCGCCCGGGAACGGTTTGGACGCGGCCCTGCGGCATGGGCTAGACTCGACCACCGGTCGCCGACCACTGCGCTCGTGGCTCAATGGATAGAGCAGCTGACTACGGATCAGCAGGTTGGGGGTTCGAGTCCCTCCGAGCGCGCCACCGGGCCCAGCGTCCCGTACGCCACCAGCCCTCCACCTGACCGCACGTCCACCGGGCTGCCACCTCCCGCGCTGCTCACCCGCCGCAGCCCGCCGGGGCGCCGCCTTGTAGAGTGAACCTTCCAGCCGCAGCGTGGCGCGCCACGAGAGAAGGGACCTGCACATGTCTGTCGACACCGACACCGTCATCGCCTCTGCTCCCTCCGAGGCCCCAGCCGACCTCGTGTCGTGGGTGGCCGAGGTCGCAGCCAAGACCCAGCCCGACGCGGTCTACTGGTGCGACGGCTCCGTCGAGGAGCGCGACCGCCTCTGTGCCGAGATGGTCGAGGCCGGCACCTTCATCAAGCTCAACGAGGCCAAGCGTCCCGGCTCCTACCTGGCCCGCTCGAAGCCGTCCGACGTGGCGCGCGTCGAGTCGCGTACGTTCATCTGCTCCGAGAAGCAGGTCGACGCCGGCCCCACCAACAACTGGTGCGACCCGGCCGAGATGCGCGCCACCCTCGCCCCCCTGTTCGAGGGGTCGATGCGGGGGCGCACCATGTACGTCATCCCGTTCTCGATGGGCCCCCTGGGCGGCACCATCTCGCGGCTCGGCGTCGAGCTCACCGACTCGCCGTACGTCGTGGTGAACATGCGCATCATGACCCGCATGGGCACCGACGCCCTCAAGCGCATCGCCGAGACCGGCGACTGGGTGCCGGCCGTGCACACCGTCGGCTACCCGCTCGTCGACGAGAACGGTGAGCGCCGCCCCGACGACACGTGGCCGTGCAACGACGAGAAGTACATCGTGCACTTCCCCGAGACCCGCGAGATCTGGTCGTACGGGTCGGGCTACGGCGGCAACGCGCTGCTGGGCAAGAAGTGCTACGCGCTGCGCATCGCCTCGGTGCTGGCCCGTGACGAGGGCTGGCTGGCCGAGCACATGCTGATCCTGAAGATCACCGGCCCCGACGGCCGCGTCTACCACCTCACCGCGGCGTTCCCGTCGGCCTGCGGCAAGACGAACCTGGCCATGCTGCGGCCCACGATCCCGGGCTGGAAGGTCGAGACCGTCGGCGACGACATCGCGTGGATGCGCCCCGGCCCCGACGGCCGGCTCTACGCCATCAACCCCGAGGCCGGGTTCTTCGGCGTCGCGCCGGGCACGTCGCTCAAGACCAACCCGACCGCGCTCGAGGCCCTCGACCACGACACGATCTTCACCAACGTGGCGCTCACCGATGACGGCGACGTGTGGTGGGAGGGCATGACCGACGAGAAGCCGGCCCACCTCATCGACTGGCTCGGCAACGACTGGACCCCCGACTCCCCCACGCCGGCGGCGCACCCCAACTCCCGCTTCACGGTGCGGGCCGACCAGGCCGAGTCCATCGCCCCCAACTGGGAGGACCCGGCCGGGGTGCCGATCGACGTCATCCTGTTCGGCGGCCGCCGCGGCACCAACATCCCGCTGATCTCCGAGTCGTACGACTGGGAGCACGGCGTGTTCGTGGGCGCCACCGTCGCCTCCGAGCAGACCGCCGCCGCCGAGGGCGCCGTGGGCGCGCTGCGCCGCGACCCGTTCGCCATGCTGCCGTTCTGCGGCTACAACATGGCGTCCTACTGGGGCCACTGGCTCGAGATGGGCAAGGTGCTGGGCGACAAGGCGCCGCGCATCTTCCAGGTCAACTGGTTCCGCAAGGACGCCGACGGCTCGTTCCTGTGGCCGGGCTTCGGCGACAACGCCCGCCCGATCGAGTGGGCGCTGCGCCGCATCAACGGCGAGGTCGAGGCGGTCGACGGCATCTCCGGGCGCATCCCGGCGGCCGGCGACCTGAACGTCGAGGGCCTCGACCTGTCCGACGAGGTGCTCACCAAGCTGTTCGCCTACGACCCCGACGCCTGGTCGGCCGAGGCCGACGTGACCGAGGAGTACTTCAAGCAGTTCGGCGAGCAGGCCCCGGCCGAGCTCTTCGGGCAGCTCGACAAGCTCCGCGAGCGCATCGCCGCCGCACGCTGACACCGACGACCGCGACGCCGGCGGGCTCCCGCCGGCGTCGCGGCGTCTCCAGGGGCTGACCCGGGCGGCTGGCCGCAGTCTCGACGGCGGGCCCCGGGCCCGGGCCGAGGCGGCGGTCGAGGGGCAGACCCAGGGCGCGGTCCCCTACGATGACGAAGCTCCCGGGCCGCAGGACCCGGGAGCTGGTGGCGGAGGCGGCGGGATTTGAACCCGCGATGGGGCTGTAACCCCAAACCCGCTTAGCAGGCGGGCGCCATAGACCGTACTAGGCGACGCCTCCTCGCACGGGACCCAGCGTACCGGGTAGGGGCCGCCGCCGTCCAAGCGTCACCGCCCCGACGGCGGGGGCCGCCCCCTTCGGCGGCCGGTTACCATGGCGTGAGCACGCCGAGCACCCTTGCCGGCCCACACACCGTCTCACCCTAGGGGGAACCCCGTGACCGACGCCGAGCGCCCTTCGGACGGCTCGCCGCCGTTCTATCCGCCGCTCAGCGGCGAGGGGTACCCGACGCAGTCGGGCTACGGCAGGGCGCCCGACCCGCGGCCGCTGCCGTCGCAGGCGCCGCGGTCGTCGTACGAGCCGTCGGAGGTGCTGTTCGACCGCGAGCGGGTCGTCGGCCCCCGCCACGCGCTGCCCGGCGACCCGTCCCCCGCACCCGGCCCGCACCAGACGGGCGCCGGCCCGTACGCGGCCTTCGACGCCCACGCCGACTCCCCCGTGGGTGCTGCCCCGGGCGGGCCCGCCGGGCCGTACCACCCGGACGGGTCGGGCGGCGAGGCGGCACCGGGTCCGTCGCGGGCGGCGCCGGGCAAGGCGTCGGGACCGGTCGCCGCGCCCCGCCGGGTCGCCCTGCGCGACAGCCGCGGGGCCGGGGTTCCCACGTTCGGGTCCGCGATGCTGTGGACCGTCATCGGCGCGCTCCTGCCCGGCGCC
>JBHAES010000006.1:0-21568 GCA_041855725.1 Actinomycetota bacterium | reverse complement strand
GGCCGACTCGTCGGCGGTGGCGCCGCGCGGGCTGCCGATGTCGCCGGCTCGGCCGACCCGTACGCTCGCCACCTGGCCCTGCGTCGACCAGCAGGCTCGCGGGGGATCGGACGGCGGATCGCCGGCGCAGGCGTCGCCGACGCGACCGGTCACCCCGCAGCAGGCCTCCTCGGACGCTGCCTCCCCGACCGTCTCCTCCCCGGTGGCCGTCCCCTCCCCGGCTGCTGTCTCCCCGTCGGTCTCGCCCGTCGCCACGCCGGACCAGTCGCCGTCAGCGCCCGCCTCGCCGCAGCCTGCGTCGACCGCTTCGCAGGCCTCGCCCCCCAAGCCGGTCTCACCGGAGGTGCCCGCCTCGCCGGTCCACCCGGTCGCGCCCGCGGCGGCGGCCCAGCAGCCACGGTCGGCCCAGGGGCTCTCGGCACCGCCCGCCGCCCGCGCAGCCACCCGGCAGTGGACGCCCCAGCAGACCAGGCCTCAGCCCCCGGCTGAGCCGGTCGCCGAGGCTGACGGCTCTGTGCCTCGAGCCTCCGCCGCGGTCCCTACCCCTCAGGCCGCGGCCCAGGCCACGGCCGAGCCGGTGGTCCAGGCGGCCACGGCGGCGGGGACCGGGGCCACGGGTTCTGCCCGTCCGGCCACGGCCCAGGCCACGACGTCCCCGCCCGCCGCCCAGCCGGCTGCGCCGACTGCGTACGTGGCCCCCGCGCCGCAGGTCGCCGACAGGTTCGCACCCGCCGTCGCGCCGGCCCTCCTGGTGCAGACCGATCCTCAGCCCGCTGAGGTCGCGTACGGCTACACCGCCACCCCGGCGGTCGCCCAGTCCGTGCCCGGCGAGGAGCGGGGCGTGGACCACATCGCGGAGCACCCCGCGTGGTCGATCCCGGGTGGGGTGGCGCTGGTGGTGATGCTGGGACTGATCCTCGGCGGGCTCGGGCTGCTGGTGCCGGGCATCGCCGCCGAGTCGTTCCTCGCCGTGCCGGGGGCGGTGCTGCTGACGCTGGGCCTGCTCGCCAGCCAGGCGCTCACGGTGGTGCAGCCCGGCGACACGAAGGTGCTCCAGCTCCTGGGCCGCTACACCGGCACGATCCGGCGCACCGGGCTCCAGCTGACCATACCGTTCACCACCAAGCGCAAGGTGTCGGTGAAGGTCCGCAACTTCGAGACCCACGAGCTCAAGGTCAACGACGCCGACGGCAACCCCGTCACCATCGCCGCCATCATCGTGTGGCAGGTCGCCGACACCGCCCGCTCGCTGTTCGCCGTCGAGGACTACGAGAGCTTCGTGCAGGTGCAGGCCGAGGCCGCGCTGCGCCACATCGCGACCACCCACCCGTACGACAACGGCGAACCCGGCGTCGAGACGCTCCGCGGCTCCACCGACCTCATCGCCCAAGAGCTCGCCGAGGAGGTCGCGGCCCGCGTCCGGATCGCCGGCGTCGAGATCGTCGAGGCCCGCATCTCCGCGCTCGCGTACGCCCCCGAGATCGCCCAGGCCATGCTCCAGCGGCAGCAGGCAGCGGCCCTGCTGGCGGCCCGATCGATGATCGTCGAAGGCGCGGTGGGCATGGTCGAGTCGGCGCTGCGTCGCCTCGAGGTCGAGCAGGTCGTGGAGCTCGACGAGGTGCGCAAGGCCGAGATGGTCTCCAACCTGCTCGTCGTGCTCTGCGGCGAGGCCCGGGCCACCCCGGTCATCAACACCGGCCGCTGAGCGTCGTACGGGCATCCCGTCACCGGCCCGACGTGGACCCGGCCCGGGACGCTGCGCGACCCCCGTGGCCCTCGTGCTGCGCACGGTGGCCGCACGGGTGAGGCGCGTCCACCCCTGTGCCGCGGTGGGGCGCGCGAGCACGCCACCGCGGTGGGGGCGCCCTCGGCCGCGCCACCGCCGCCGCTTGCACGGGCGCCCGAGCAGGAGACCGCGTCATAGGAGGCGCGGCTACGCTCGAAGCATGCTCTCGAACGTGACCCGGGCCGCGACAGCGACGGCGGCCGCCGTCTGGCTGGGGCTGTCAGGGCTGGCGCTGGCGGGGTGCGACACCAGCTCGCTGCCCACGCTCACCGGCTGCATCAGCGACGCCGACGCCCAGGGGCTGCTCACCCGCACCGACGCCAAGCTCGGGCGCGTCGTGTGCGCCGGCGACGACTGGGCGATGGCCACTTACACCTACACCACGGCCAACGGCAAGACCGGCGAGCCGGGCGAAGCCGTGCTCGTACGCTACGACGGCACCTGGCACGCGCTGGTCCAGGGTGTCTCGACGCAGGAGATCTGCACGCCCACGGTCAAGGAGCAGATCGAGAAGGCCCCGAGCCCGATCAACGAGCTCAGCAAGCAGTGCTCCTGACGTCGTGGCCCCGACGGCTGGCCCGGTCGACAGGCCACGTCCGGCCGTACCTCAGCCGACCCGACCCCGGACCACCAGACCCCGAGCCGGACCTCAGACCTCCGGGTCCCGAGCCACCGATCCCCGGGCCGCCAGGTCCTGGACCCAGTCCCGGGCCACCGGTCCCAGACCGCCCGCCCACGGGAGCCACCGACGATCAGGCCACCGTGATGCTCCCTGAGGCAGGTGCGCCGTGATCGGCCACGAGCTCGCCCGTGCCCTGCGCTGGGCCGGGCTGCCGTGGCGGCCCACGAGCGGGGACCGGTTCTGCATCCCCGACCGCGGGATGGACGACGACGTGTTCCACGTGGCCGAGATGACCATCGAGGTGCACACCCACCACGGCCGCGCCGTGGTGACGTTCAACGGCACCACGGAGTGGGCGCTCGACGCGATCCCGGCCGACGACGTGCTGTGGCTCCCGCGAGAAGACCAGCTGCGTACGGCCCTCGGCCCCGCCTTCGTGGCGCTCGACCGCGAGGCGGGCCGGTGGGTCGTCACGTACGCCGTCGCCGGCACCAACCGGCGCGCCCGGGCCGACGACCCGGAAGACGCCTACGCCGAGGCCCTGCTCGACCTGCTGACCCACGGCTGAGCCCGCCTTGGCGACCCTCGCCGACGCACCGACGGCCGAGCCGTTCCCGGCTGGCCCGCGCCGGACTCGTCCGCTCCTGACGCGATGGCTCTCGACCCGATCGTCTCGGGCCCGTTCCCTCTCGACCGGCCCGTTCCTGGCAGGCTCGTTCCCGGCCGACCCGCTCCTGGCTCTCGCGACGCGCCCACTCTCCACCCGGCCGGTCGGGACCCGATGGTTCACGACTCGATCGTTCCCGCCCCACCCCCTCCCGACCGGCCCGTTCCCACCGGGCTCGCTCCCACCCAGCTCGCTCCCGACCCGACCGCTCCGTACCCGACCACCGACCCGGGGCCCACGAGCCGCCCACGCCTGACCCCGGCACCCAGCCCGGCAGCCCGCGAGGCAGAGCCTGGCGACCCAGCGCACCAGCATGCTCACGACACCCGCGGTGGCAGGACGGGGGCCGCCTCCGGGTGCCGCGGACCGCGACGGTCCGCTGCCAGCAGCGCGCCCGCCCGGGCTCGCGCCACGACCTCCCCACCCGCCGATGGCGGATAGGAACAAGGCCCTGGCTAGGAGCGATGCCATGATGTCGATCATGTGTCGTATTCCATCACGGGGGTCTGACAGTTTCTGTCCCCGCGCGGGCTCCCACGGCCCAAGGAGGTGCCCTCCGCGCCGTCTGGCCGTACGCGTCCCGACCATGCGCCCAGCGGCTGGCCGCCGCGAGCAGCGACCAGGAAGCCGGGCAGATGCGGTGGGCGTACGCAGGTGGTCCCTGGGGCAGGGATCAGGGTGCCGCCCGCCCGACGCCCGCGCCGGGCGGCGTCCCGTACCGGACCGACGCCCCGGGCGGCGACCCAGCCCCGCGGACGAGCAGGACGCCACCGAGACGCGTCACTCCCGCGGCAGCATCACTCCCGGTGGCGCCATCACCGCTGGGGGAGGTCACGCGCCGCACCGGGAGGTCACTGCAGGAACTGGGTGCCCTCGGCGTGGAGGAACTCGAGCCCGGGGTGGCCGTCGAGGCCCTCGAGCCCGTCGCGGTACCAGACCACGGCGACGGCCGCGACGGCTGCGGCCGGGCCCTCGACGCGCAGCGGCGAGCAGTCGCTGAACTCGAGCACGACCCTGCCGTCGGGCACCTGGGGGTAGACGGCGCGTACGGTCTCGTACCAGAAGTCGAGCCAGGTGGCGTCGTCGCGTCGCACGATGATGCGTCGGTCGGTGACGACGTACCGGGTGCGCTGCTGCTCGAGCCACGCATGGGTGCGTCCGGCGGCGTCGACGCCGTGCCGCCGCGCGTAGCCGCCGAGGGTGTCGCAGCAGGGGGTCTCGCCGGGCTCGAGGGTGACGTTCCACACCTTCCCGATGTCGAACGGTGCCCCGGTGGCCAGGGCGAGGGCGAGGGCCCGGGCATGGTCCTGGGCGGCGTCGAGGTCGGCGTGGCGGCGGGCCTCGGCGGCTTCGTCGGGCGTACGGTGCCCGCGGTCGTAGCGGCGCTTGTGGAGGGCCTTGCGCACGACCCGTACGATCGCGGCGGCCAGCCACAGGAACGCCCACGCCGACGCGCCCCCGCACAGGAGCAGCAGCGCGGTGGCGACCGGATGGTCGAGGTGCTGCGGCGCCACCACCATGCAGGCGATCGTGGCGAGCTCCGTGCCGAGCACCACGAGCAGGCGCAGCCCCACGCGACGCGCGTCGTGGGCGGTGGGCCCGGTGGGGACGCGGCCCGCGCGCACCCTGGACAATCGGGCCTCCCTTCCCAAGCCGGACCGCCTCCCCCGTTCAGCGATCGTGGGTCTCACGCTACCGTGCAGGGGAAGCACCGCAGCGGCGGCGGGGCGTCGGGGCCCTGCCGCGTACCGGTCCGTACGGGCATCTCGCCCGGCCGGGGACGGCGGTGGGGGTCCGAGGCTCGTGCGGCCGTGACCGGAACCGCTGCCGCCCCGGCGCACGGCACAAGGGGAGGAGCAGGCCGTCAGCGGCTCCGCCCCTCCCCTCGTACCGCCTGGTCAGCGTGCGTTCGTGACCGCCAGCGAGGCGGGCTGCCCGGCGACGTCGGCGGAGGTCACCGTCGACGTGGTGAGGTCGACGGCGTGGACCTTGCCGGCGGCGGGCTCGGTGACCCACACGGTGGGCGCGCCCTTGAGCGTCCCGGCGGCGAGGTTGGGCATGGTGGCGCCGTGCCCCTTCGGCAGCGTCCAGGGCTGGGTGACGGTGACGCGCTGCTGCTCCTTGCCCGTCATGTCGTAGCGGCGGAGCACCCCGTCGGTGCCGAGCACCACGACGCCGCCGTCGGGGGTGACGGCTCGGTTGCCGTACTCGACCCCGATGTCGACCACCGAGGCCCGGTCACCGGTGACGAACAGCAGCGAGGTGGTTCCCCAGTCGCCCACGAAGTTCTCCGCCTTCGCGTCGGCGCTGATGCCGCCGACCCGGTCGTCGCCGGCGGGCACGCTGACGACGGTGGCCTTGCCGTCGCGTACGACCAGCACCGAGTCACCGCAGCCGAACGCCGCGGTCGTGCCGACGGCGACCTCGCCGTGCATGTCGGCGCACTGGTAGGTCTGCGAGACCGTGCCGGCGGAGTCCTGCAGCTCGATGGTGTCGGGCAGGGTGCCCTCGTCGCCAGGCTGGCTGACGAGGCGCTTGCCGTCGGGCAGCGGCACGACCACGCCGTGCTGGGGTCCGCGGGTGCTCACCGTGGGCGCGGCGTCGTACGCGCCGGAGTCGAGCGCCTTGGTGTCGAGCAGCTTCGCGGAGCCGTCGGCGTCGAAGAACACCGCCGTCGTCTGGGCCGCGACGTTCGGCACCACGTGCACGGGCTTGCCGCCCTCGATCGCCTTCTCGGCCATGGCCGGCGCCGTCGTGTAGTAGTGGTAGTGGTTGCCGTGCTTGCGGGCGTACGAGCCGGCGTCGACGACCTGCACCGTGTTCGACTTGCTCTGCACCGCCAGCACCCGCCTCCCGTCGTGGGCCACGGTCAACGAGGGTCGCGCCTTGGTGGTGAACGCGCCGACCTCGTGCAGGTGCTCGTCGAGCACGGTGACGCCCGTCTCGGTACCGACCACGATGCGCGGGCTGGCCTCCGGCGTCTCGGTGGAGTCCTTCCTGGAGAACGTCGCGTCCGGGTCGGGGTTGCCCGACGACGCGGGAAGTGCGGACCCGGAGCATCCGCTGACCGACAGCAGCGCCGCCACCACGGTGGCCGCACCCATGACACGTAGTGAGGTGAAGTCCATGGCCACGTAGCGTAATGAGAATCATTGTCAGTAGCAAGGTGGGGTGGTACGGGCAGGCACCGCAGATCCGCCGGAGCAGGTAGCCCGGGCGAGGGGGATCAGCGCACCCTGGCGTGGGGGAGCGTTGCCGCCGTCGAGTCGCTGGGGTGCCCGGATGGACCCGCGTGGCGGGGAGGGACACGATGTGGGGCTCCTTGAGGTGGTGGCGAAGGGCCCCTGCATGGCGGGGAAGGACGCCCAAAACGTGACGAACCGCTCCGCGTGCCGCGGCTCACCCTCGCATGGCGGGGAGGGACTGGCCGGGTGCTGACCACCCGTGCGCCGGAAGGGGCTCACCCCCGCATGGCGGGGAGGGACCGACGGGGAAGCGGCCCTTATTGTCGACTTGAAGGGCTCACCCCCGCATGGCGGGGAGGGACATCCGCCACGTCGCCGCCGTCGACGAGCCGGCGGGCTCACCCCCGCATGGCGGGGAGGGACCGGCTGCTGGATGCCGGGTACGCGGCACGGACGGGCTCACCCCCGCATGGCGGGGAGGGACCCGAGCAGGTCCCGGATCGCCTGGTAGCCGATGGGCTCACCCCCGCATGGCGGGGAGGGACATCGAGGCGGCCGGGGACCTGATCCCCGCCGGGGGCTCACCCCCGCATGGCGGGGAGGGACCACCGCTCCCAGTCCGAGGTCGAGTCCGCCCGGGGGCTCACCCCCGCATGGCGGGGAGGGACCGTACAGGGCACCGGATGGGGGTCTTCCGACAATGGCTCACCCCCGCATGGCGGGGAGGGACGTAGCCCGCGAGGCTGACGATACCGGGTACGCGGGCTCACCCCCGCATGGCGGGGAGGGACACCACGACGGACGCCGCGTCCGCCCTACCCGTGGGGCTCACCCCCGCATGGCGGGGAGGGACGAGAAGCCGTTCGTCGACAACCTGCTGACCACGGGCTCACCCCGCATGGCGGGGAGGGACCCGTCGACGGCCCGGAGCGCCGGCATACGGAAGGGCTCACCCCCGCATGGCGGGGAGGGACAGCAGCCCTTGCGCCTCGACCCGCATCGTGCCGGGCTCACCCCCGCATGGCGGGGAGGGACTACGGGGGACTGTACCTGGTGCAGCGCCACGGGGGCTCACCCCCGCATGGCGGGGAGGGACCCTTCGAAGGTGGGGACGTGCTCGCTGACGAGGGGCTCACCCCCGCATGGCGGGGAGGGACAGAGCCATGGCGCAGCTGACCAAGGAGGACCTGGGCTCACCCCCGCATGGCGGGGAGGGACGAGCCGACCAGATCCGCAGCCTCGCCGAGGACGGGCTCACCCCCGCATGGCGGGGAGGGACCGGCGGTTCTTGACCTCGATGGGCACGAAGGCTGGGGCTCACCCCCGCATGGCGGGGAGGGACCGGTGATCAGAGTCATGTCGTCCTTGTTGGTGTGGGCTCACCCCCGCATGGCGGGGAGGGACCTCAGGAGGAGCAGGATCGCCACCCGAGTCGGGTGGCTCACCCCCGCATGGCGGGGAGGGACCCGGCCCTTCCCGAACGCGGCCGTGCTGGGGGTGGGCTCACCCCCGCATGGCGGGGAGGGACACGGCTCCTGGCGGCTCCAGAAGATCCACCCGGAGGGCTCACCCCCGCATGGCGGGGAGGGACTGGTTCGCGGAGCGGGGGCTGCGGATGGTGGCGGGCTCACCCCCGCATGGCGGGGAGGGACCTGCTCGGTGACGACGCGGTCGCCCAGCGGGTGGGCTCACCCCCGCATGGCGGGGAGGGACCCTCGACAAGCTCGGCACCGACCTGGTCGCCTACGGCTCACCCCCGCATGGCGGGGAGGGACCCGCGATCGGGTTCTGGTTGGACCGGGACCGGGGGCTCACCCCCGCATGGCGGGGAGGGACACTATCTGACTAGCCCTGTTGTCGGTGTGTGAGCGAGTCTACTATCACTTTGTCGTACCCCGCGTTCTTGCTCGTCGCAGCCTGGCCGCCTTGCTCCAACCAGGGCGCATGGTGGGCGAAGCGGACGGGGCCAGGGGGCGGCGTACGAGGCGCAGCCCGTCGAGATCGACGATGTCCCAGTCGTGCCGGTGGGTCCGGAAGTCGAGCCCCTGCTCCCCGCGGCGAGAGAAGACCATGAGGGCGCGGCCGTCTTGGAGCATCTCCAGCACCCGGTCCCACAGATGGTCTCGAACCCTCGCTGACACCTTGCCGACGAACACGCCGGGGCTCACCTCGAGCAGCCATCGGGTCAGATGGCCTCGCAGGCCCGTGGGACACGCGGTGAGGACGAGGACTACCACGGGACCTCGTCCGAGGCGAAGTTGTGGCCGGCGGCGACCTCGCCGTGTCGACCCCAGAGGGTCACCACGTCGGCGTAGTCGTGATCCGCCTCTCCTCCAGTTCCGAGGAGCCGATGGATGTCCTTGACCATGCCCGCCAGGAGCCCGGCATCGTGGATCGCGTCCCGCATGGCTCGGCGAACCTCGGCAGGTAGGTCCGGTGGATCGTCGGCGGCAACCCGGAAGGCCACCGGTACGGCGAGATCCATCTTGTAGAGGTCGGCGACGTCGAACACGAACGACCGGTCGTGGCCGGTGTGGATGAAGCCGAGGGCGGGTGAACAGCCCATCGACACGATCGCTGCGTGCGCCAGTCCGTAGAGGCATGCAGTAGCAGCAGAGACAGCCTGGTTGGCCAGGTCGCCGGCGCCGAAGTCGTCCACCGCGTAGCGGCGCGAACTCCACTCTAGCCCGCACGCCCTTGCGTGCTCCCGGTACCCCTTCCGTACGCGGGCACCCTCTCTGCCGCGGAGCTGCTGCATCGTGAGCCGCGACACGTCCTCGCCAGGGAAGCGGAGCTCGTACATGGCTCGGGCGACCCGTAGCCGGGACGACTGGTTGGACCACGCCGCCACCTGGGCCTGCAGGTGCCGGGACGTGCGGGCAAGTGGTCGGCCGTGGGCGTAGTAGCGCACCCCGTGCTCGCCCACCCACACGGTGCCCGTGCCGCTGTCAGCCAGCAGCAGCATCGCCTGGTGGGTGATGGAGATCCCCGGGCCGAGGAGAAGGGTCGCGATCTGGGCGGCTGGCACGTGGACGACGCCCTGCTCGTCGGTGACCGTGATCGCGTTGCCGTCTCGGTGCACGGTTGCCCGTTCCAGGTAGAGGAACGAGATCCGGTCGCTCACCCTCGCCAGCTCGTGCACCTCGGCGGGCCTCGGCCCGGGGACTGGTCTCATGCCCGTGCCACCGTCAGCAGGCCGAGGCCGTACGCCTTGCCGCGGCCGACGCCACGGACGAGGGCCGCTCGCAGCAGGTCGGCGTCGAGCACGCGCAGGATCCCGTCGAACTGTGCGTACGCGAGCGTGACCCGCGGGCTGCGGCCGTGCCCCTTGGAGAACCTGAGGGTGCCTCTCGCGGTGGTGGCGAGGTTGACCGGCGGACCTCCCTGTGGGTCGCGGTCGGACGCCAGCACCTCGAACCCGAGGGCGCCGCACCGCTCCAGCAGCCATGCTTCCTGGTTGGCTCGGGCGCCGCAGGAGACCACTCGACCGCGACCGTCTCCCTCACGTTTGACACTGCGTACGGGATTGGCCCGCAGCCGGAACCGGTACGAGCCCCCAGCGGAGATCCCCGACAGGAACGGCTGGTAGTCCGTGGTCTGCCACGTCTGCGTCGTAGGCCAACCGGCCTGTTCCACGAGGTGCGTGAAATCGGGTCGGTCGGGACTGACGACCAGCAGCTCGGCCCGGCGGTCAGGACCGGTGTCGAGCCGCCACAGCACCCGATGGTCGACACCCCCGCCACCGTGCGGAAAGGCTGACAGGACCGCGGCGTGCATCGACTGCGGTGACGAGATGAGCCGCTTCGCCCCGCGCCGGGCGGGGTTGAGCTCGAACCTGCTCAGGTACATCACGCACCTCCCGCAACAGCGGCGAACCAGTCGACGTCGCGTCGTTCCCGACCCTTCGGGTTCGCCATGACCACAGGGTCGGGGTGGACGACCCGACGCCACCCGTACTGCCGCCGCTCCGGGTTGAAGCTGAGCGGGACGTCGCGCACCGAGTCGGTGTGCTCCGCGTCGTCGGGGGCGTCCAGGTGAAGCGGCAGCCGCACCTCCCGCTCCGCCTGCTTCTGGTACCACGACGCAGCCTGCCAGTCGGCCCGCCGGAGCGCCTGCTCGAGCGGCAGCTCGGACAGCCCCAACGACACCCGGCCCGTGATCGGGCACGAGCGTCGGCCCAGGTAGAGCGGGAACACCGGGTCGGCCAGACGCTCGTCGAGGGTCGACAGCAGAGAGTGGTCACCGGCGACCGCCGCCACGAAGACGGCGTCACTCAGGTAGTAGCGGGTCGACAGGGGCATGGACGTGCCCGTACGCCAGTCGTGGGCGGTGTGGAAGTCGCTCATGAGGCGCCCCGGCTGGTCGACCCGGACGCCGAACGACAGGTGCAGCAGGTCCTCGACCGGGTCGGTGCGTCGCCGCCCCATCGCCGCCGCCAGGAGCCCCAGCACCCCGCTCTTGGACGGGTAGCGCTGGGTCTCGCGCACGGTGAACCGGCTGTCGACACCCCACGACTGCATGGGGCCGGCGAGCCGGAGGAGCAGGACCGTCATGCCGCGCCGCCGACGTGATCGCGCACGGTGTCGCCCACCCGGGCCACGAGCTCGGGGAAGGTGACCTCCTCACCCAGCGACGCGAGCGCCTTGGTGCGCTCTCCCACGCGCACCACGTACGTGGCCAGCGGGGCAGTGGCGTAGGCGGCGGCCGTCTCGGTTGCGTACCTGGCGAACTGCTCGCACGACGGCTGGACATAGCCCTGGTCCTGCTCGGACGTGACCGCCTTCTCGAAGGCGCCGACGAAGCTGACGGCACGGCCCTCGCGGACCATCACGACCACTGCCTCGGGCAGGGTGTTGTTGGCGAAGGTGTTCTGCTTGCCGCTGGGCATCGAGGTGACGAAGCACTCGACGAACGCCCGGGCCGCGGTCACGGCGTCGGTCGGGTCGGCCAGCTGCCGGGCGAGGGCGTCGACGTTGATCGTGGCGTAGCGGTAGAGGGTGGACGAGTTGAACTCGATCGTCCCCATCATGCCGGCGCCCGTCTCGTCGTCGTCGGACTTGTCGTCGACGGCGGTGTAGAAGTCGAACTCGGTGGCGACAGCGTGCGTGGACAGCGCGTGGGCGACCTGCACCGACGCATCGACGTTGAGGGACGCGTCGTCGGCGACCATGCGGCCGAACAGCGCGAGGTCGACCCCGTTGCCCGACTTCATGACCTCCTTGGCCGCACTCTTGCCGCCCTCGGGGTCCACGGCGACCTGGGCGAGCCGGTCGAGCTGCTCGTTGCTGAAGAACACGAGGTACTCGGTGAGCGACGCGGTTGCCTCCTCCTGCTTCTTGGACGACCTGGGCTTGACGACCTTGAGGCCCACGTGCTCGAGCGCCTTGAGGGCGGTTGCGGTGGCGTCGACGCTCGGATCGAGATCGGTGATCCGGGCGGCGAGGAGCTCGGCCGCCTTCTTGGTGCGGACGCCGAGCTTCTCCGGCGACACGTTGGACCCCAGCGCCCGGCGGGTCGCCATCTTCCACGCCTGAGAGCTGACCCGGGCCCGGCGCACGCCACCGTAGATGGCCGTCTTGGGGCTGCCAGCGTCGTCGCGGTTGAGGTTGGCCGGCGGGACGGACTGGAGGACGTGGATGTCGATCGTGAGAGTCATGCTGATGCTCCTTCGTTGTCGGTGGTGTGGGTGGAGTCGGACTTCGGCGGGTAGAGCTCCCGACCCCACCGCAGCTGGACGGTGACGCGGTCGGGGAACTCCAGCTGGTAGAGGCCCTCGGCGAGGAGCCCGTAGTCCAGCGGCACGGGCGGCTCGGCGGCGCGCATCATCGCCACGAGGGCCTTGAGATGCTCGACCCGGCCGGCCAGCGAGGGTGCTCGAAGGACGGCGTCGAACCGGCTCCGCACGGCCGAGTCGATCTCGTTGCCGTCCTGGGAGCGAGCCCGCCCGACAACTCCCACGGCGAGACCGAGCCCGACCTTCCGACGATGCATGCCGATTCGCTGCGACTGCTGGTGGCGGCTGTAGAGCACCAGGACGGCGTGGCGGACCCGTTCGGCCGTGCTGGGGCCGGTCTCGCCCACGAGGTCGTCTGGGGAGTCGGCGAGGGTCAGGCTCCAGACGGACGGGTCTGCCGGGTCCAGCGGGTCGGTCCGGCGGAGCGCGGCGAGGGCTCCCCTGGCATGCGACTGCCGGGGGCTGGAGTCGTCGAGCAAGGCTTCCTGCAGGGCCTCGACACGTCGGGCGACGTCCTTGTTGAGGAGAACAGCCCATCTGGGGGTGTGTCTCTCGGTCATGAAGCGTCCTCCTTGCTGGTTGCATCGGATGTGATGGGTAGGGCCTTCTTCAGGGCGGCCTCGAACATCTCCCATGCACGGAACGAGTCGACGTGCCCTCGGCCGTCGATCTCACGACCCTTCATAGCGTCTGGTGCCGAGTCTGCGACGAGGCGGACGCCTTCGCCCTTGATGACGTCGCGGACGGTGCGGCGCCACGCCTCTGCCGCATCGTCACGGTCCGTCGACGCGTCCAGGCCGCTCAGCCACCGTCGGTACTCCGGATCGAGTGCCGCGTAACCTGCAACTCGTGCCTTGGCGCATGCAGCATCCTTCTGGCTGCTGAAGGTGGCGTCGGCCAGGTTGGCAGCGAGCCCGGTGAGGCACCTGACGGCGTCGCCTGCCGCGCCGACTGCTTCGACAGCGCAGGCGATGAGGTCGTCGTCTGTGATCGCTGCCACCGCACACGTGAGGTGATCGTCGACGGCGCCTGTGATGACGGAGTTCTGGGTCCCGTAGCTGAGGCCGACCGTACGCAGGTGCACCGTGGTGGACAGCGGCAGCACCTCCTCCTCTCTCAGGAGGGCCAGCCATTCGAGCACCCGAGGGCGGCGGGTGGCGCCGTCGGCGGCGAGGATCCCACCCAGGCCTCGCCAGACCTGGCGACCGGGCACGTGGGCCGCTGGCATGAACGTTGGGGAGCCGAGCTTCTTGGTCTGGGCATCGCTGTGCGCCCATGCTGACATGGGCTCCACCTCGTGCAGGTTCTGGGGACCGAGACGGTCACCGTTGGCGAGGAGGACGTCGATGACCGCGTCCATGGACCACAGGAGCCGCACCCGACGCGACGGCCAGGTGAACGCGTCAGCCGCCCCCACAGGCGCTGCCCGTCCCTCGACTGCTGCGGTGAGCTGGTCGCGCTCCCAGACGGGACGATCCTGCTCAGGGTCGTCCGGGTGGAGGATCAGGTTGAGCAGAAGCGTCTCGTGCAGCGTGGCACCCTGGGGGAGGACAAGGCCGAGGTTGCCCGCCCATGCCGGGTATCCCATGGAGTAGCCCTTGCCTCCCTTGACCCGGTCGTCCCCGATCGGACCGGTCTTGATCCCGGCGGGGTCGAACTGATGGCAGTGGACCAGCCACCTGGCCGCCTCGGCAGGCCCCAGGCTGCTGCGCCCTGCCCCGGCTCGGGTCGTGAAGAAGGGTTCCCCGTCGGGCAGGTCTGCGATGAGCTTGCGGAGACCGGAGGTCTTGCCGCTCTTGGTGGCCAGCCCTGCCACCTGCATGAAGGGTTCGCTCGGGTGCCGCAGGTCGAACCGGTGGTGCCAGGTGGCGAGGTAGCCGTCGATCTGGTCGAGGGGCAGGCCCTCGGTCCACCATCTCTCCCACTGCGCCACGGCCTCGTTCTCGCTGCGACGGGCACGGGTGGCGCGGTAGAGGATGGCGAGACAGAGCCGGAGGATCGCCACGGCCTGGGTCGGGATCTCCCCCGTGATCGCGATGATGTCGCGCGCCTGGTGGAACAGGTCGCGCAGCGAGACCTCTCGGGTCCCGTCTCGGGTCTGGACCTCGATCCAGGCCTCGTCGATGAGGTTGTAGGACACTCATGCCTCCTTCGGTAGGGATGTGACCACGAGTCCTTGATCGGACCGGTACCGGCACAGGAACCGTCCGACCCGGGCCTCGCCGTGGTGGTCGATCACCAGCGGCAGCTCGCCCTCCAGCCAGTGCGAGTCCTGCCAGCTGTCGCAGAACGGAGCCTTCTCCAGGTCGTCGATCACCGCGCCCAGGTCCTGGGTGGCGGCCACCATCCCCATCGGCAGCGGCACCGAGCAGGACGCGATGGCTCGGCCCAGCACGGGATCAGGGGTGGATGCCTCCGGGATGACACAGCCGGCACGGTGAGGTGCGTCGTCCATGACCCGCAGCGTTCCCTGCTCGTCACGTCTGACGAGCAGGACCTCGAGAGAGTCGCTCCCGTCTCGGACCCGCGCCGCCGCGGCTCGGTGCTTCGCGGCATCGGGGTCCTGCCCACCGGTGGCGCTCCAGTGGGCCAGTCCTGGCATGGTCGTGGGGTCACCCAGCAGGAAGGGTTGGGCGGCAGCGACCCGCTTCCCCGTCGCCGCCTGCTCGTCGGCGTGCGCCTTCTGCCAGGTCTTCTCCCAGCCCGCGGGGGCGGTCACCGACTCGTCGTAGGCGACCCTCACGATGCGAGGCAGGTCACACGGCAGCATCACAGACCCACGGGTGAACGGTTCCTCCAGCGCTGCGGCGGACCGCAGGAGGTGGGCGAGGCCGTAGACCGTCGAGGACCCAGAGACCGGCGCGGGTGGCACAGCGTCCCAGTCCGCTCCGGTGACGTAGCAGCGGGGGAGGGCCACAGCGTCGGGGCGGACGCGACCGGGGTGCCGGTGAAGCCGCCCGATCCGCTGAAGGACCAGGTCCGCCGGGGCGAGGTCGGTGACCATCAGGTCGAAGTCGATGTCGAGCGACTGCTCCAGCACCTGGGTGCCCACCACGACGAGGCGCTCCGGCCGGTCGCCGCCGGGGCCGAGTCGGCGCACCAGGTCTCGCTCCCGACGGCTGCGTGCTGCCGCGTGGAACCGGCTGTGGAAGATGACGACGTCGTCGCCGAGCTCAGCCCGCAGCAAGGCGTACGTCTCCTGCGCTCGGGTCACCGTGTTGCGGATCACGGCCGCGCACCCGCCGTCGGTCACCTGGGCGCGGAGGAGGTCGACCAACGTCTGCGGGTCGTCGTCGAGCCGCTCGATGGCGACGCTGGTCAGCGGTGCGTCGTCGTCGACGGGGGGTTCGGTGAGCGCGCCGTCGTACACGGTCACGCGAGGGTAGGCGTCGGACGTGGCGACCTCAGGGGCAGCCTCGCCACGTCCCTGCGCGTAGGCCGCCACGTAGGCCGCCCGCTGCTCAGGGGGCAGCGTGGCCGACATCAGGATGACCGGCGTGCGGTAGTGACCCAGCCAGACCAGCAGCCGCTCCAGGTGGAGACGCATCGTGGTGTCGGCCGCGTGCACCTCGTCGATGACGACCACCTTCCCCGCGAGCGCCACGTGCCGCAGGACGGAGTGCTTGGTGAGCAGGCACGCCATGAGCGCCTGGTCGACGGTGCCGACCACGTGCGGCGACAGGAGCGACCGCTTGCGGCCGCGCAGCCAGGACACCACGCCGATCGACCCGCCTGGCGTCTCGTCGTCGACCGTGGCCATGCGTGACTCACGGATCAGCTCGGCGAACTCGTCGTTGAGGGCCGCCTTGCCGTGCGCCAGGTTGATGGCCGTGGTCGTGCCGCCCATCGTGGCCAGCCAGGAGTGCACCCGGGTGAACATCGGGTTCGAGGTGGCCATGGTGGGGAGCCCGACGAAGAGCCCGCCGAGCCCGAACCTGGCTGCCAGGATCTCGGCCGCCAGCAGCGCGGCCTCGGTCTTGCCGCTGCCCATCGGGGCCTCGAGGATGAACAGCGCTGGGCCCGCGCACCGGCGCGCTGCCTCGGCCAGCGCCACCTGCGCGGGGCGAGGGGTCTTCCCGCGCAGTGCGGGGAAGCGCTCGCCCAACAGCTGCGCGACGTCATCGCACGGTGGTGCCGGGGTCCACGGCGCGACCAGGCCGAGGCTCTCGACGGCGTCGTGGGCCCGCTGTGGCGACGTCCGCGGATCATTGAACCAGAACAGGTCGCTGTTGCTCGCGATCCAGTCGGCGAGGATGACCAGCCCCAGGATCTGCGCTCGGACCCCCGTCGACGGCTCCGACGCCATCCAGGACTCGAGGTGTGGTGCCGCCCCGACGTCTGCGGTGACGAGATCCACGATCTCTTCTCGGACCTCGTTCCACGCCCCGCCACCGAGACAGCCGCCCTGCTGCCTCGAGCCCCAGCTGGTGCGTACCGCCTCGGTCTGGTACCGGTCCGGGTTCGAGCCGTGATGCCCACCGATGATCTCGGGCCATGCGCGCCCCCCGGGGGTGCGACCGTAGCGCTCCCGGAGCAGGTGCTGCAGGTACACCTGTCCCATCGCACCGTGGGGCTGTCGGAAGGAGCGGCTCGCCGCGGCCGTCGCGGTCCACGACAGCCCTGAGTCGCGTAGGTCAGCCCCACCGTCAGGCAGGGGGATCTTGGACAACCACCCCGGCGCCGCCTTGCCGATGTCGTGCAACCCGGCCAGCCAGGCGACGAGACGTCGCAGCTCCTCGACCCCGATGCCCAGTTCCGCTGCGACCCTCGTACGCACCGACGGCGTCCACAGCAGGTCGACCAGGAGCCACGCCACGGCAGCTGTGTCGCGCAGGTGGCGGATGAGGGGCAGCGTGAGGTCGGTGCGGCCCTGAAGGTCGGTCTTGCCGACCACCGCCCTGACGCGGGCGCTCGGAGCACTGCTGTCGATCATGCCGAGGAGGCTAGAGGGGTCCTCTGACACTTTCTCGTGGGCCGTGCTCACCATGGTTCCTGGGCAAGGCGGGCTCGGAGCCGCTCGTTCTCTACCTGGAGGGCCTGAACCTGCACCTGGAGCTCCCGGATGAGCCTCAGGAGGACATGACGAGCAGTGTTGGTGTCGAACATGACAGCAGGGTAGCGCTTTTCCGGCTCCGCCTAGAACGTTTGCATCTAGAGTCGACGACTCTGTTCGAACGTACGGCGGTGAACCCCGCTGGGGCGGGGACGAGGGACTTGCTGGCCAGCCGGCACCGCCGGGAACGGGCTCACCTCCGACCATGCGGAGCGAACCCGAGTCTAGACGTCCTCACCAGGGGCGGTCGACGTCGGTACCGGTGCTGGGGCGGCGTTCGTAGTCCTCGCCCTCCTGCTGCTCGGCCTGGGCGGAGGCGTTCTGAGAGGCGCGCTGCTGCTCACGCTGCTGGCGCTCCTCGGACGACATCGGCTCGGTCGGCGACTGCGGGGCGGTGGAGGCCCGGCTGGCGTCGCGGGCCTGCTGGGAGGCTTCGCGCTGGGCCTGCTGGCGCTTGTCGTCGAGGCGTTCCTCCGCTTCCTGGGCGCGCTCCTGCTCCTGCTGGCGACGCTGCTCGTCGCTCGTGGGCTGGTCGGTGGGCTTGCCGGACTCACCGCCGCTGGAAGGCTGGCCGGACTGGTCGTGCGACGGCTTGCCGGACTCACCGCCGCTGGAAGGCTGGCCGGACTGGTCGTGCGACGGCTTGCCGGACTGGTCCTGCGAGGGCTTGCCGGACTGGTCCTGCGAGGGCTGACCCGACTCGCCGGCGCTG
Source organism: Actinomycetota bacterium (assembly GCA_041855725.1). Taxonomy (GTDB): domain Bacteria; phylum Actinomycetota; class Actinomycetes; order Propionibacteriales; family Propionibacteriaceae; genus JBHAES01. The sequence goes on along the minus strand of JBHAES010000006.1, from coordinate 3,809 downwards.
GGCTGACCCGACTGGGACGCCGACTGCGACTGCGACTGGGACGCCGACTGCGACGGGGACCCGGACCGGGACTGGCTCTGCGACCGGCTCGACGAGGCCGACCGGCTCGACGAGGCGGAGTTGCTCGCCGACGGCGACTGCTGCGGGTCGCGGGAGCCGCAGTCGCCCTTGCCGAGCACGTCGAGCGCCTCGTCGTAGCGCTGCCGGGCCTCGGCCGCGTTCTGCCTCGACATCAGCTCGTCGCCCTGCGCCTCGATGGTCGCCACCAGGTTCAGCCGCACCATGCAGTCGCGCGCCGCCGGCGCCAGCGCCAGCGACCGCTCCAGCTGGACGCGTGCCTCCGCGTACCGCACCATCTGGTACAGCGTCGTGCCCTGGTTGTAGGGGGCGACCCACGGCTCGAGCACGTCCACGACCAGCGTCTGGTCGAAGCGGCGCTTGGCGGCGTCGTACTGGCCGACCCCGTACGCCTCCCGCCCGGCCTGGTTGGCGCCGGTCATCGTGAACACCTTCACGGCGAACGCGAGCAGCAGGACGGCCACGGGTGCATACAACGCCAGCAGGATGCGGCGGCGGGTCCACGTCATCGCGAGCTCCTCGCCTTCAGGAAGCGGCGGGTCGTACGGGCCATGGTGGCGGCGTCCCACAGCTCCCACAGCACGGGTCCGAGCAGGAGCAGCGCCAGCAGCCAGGTCACGTCGTTGCGGGCGGTGGTGACCCCGACGGGTTGCAGCAGGGCAGGGCCCGACCGGACGTCGATGGCGAGGGTGCCGCCGGGGGCGGTGCGGTGCTGGTAGCTGCCGCCGAGCTGCTCGGCGATGCGCTGCAGGTTCGCGGGGTCGAGGGTGGAGAGGGCGTCCTTGTAGGTCGTGGGGTCCTTCACGTAGCCCGACCCGCCGGGGCGCGACTTCATGCGGCCGCCCTGCTCGGTGCCGTAGCCGAGCACGAGGGCGCCCGAGAGGTGCTGCCGGAGGCTGGCGAACGACTCGACCGGCTCGGCGGAGGTCTGCTCGCCGTCGCCCAGGTAGACGAGGACGCGGCGCCGGTCCGGCTGCTGCTTGGCGGCGCGGGCGAGCACCTCCTCGGCTTCCTCGCGGGCCACGTCGATGCGGCTGCCGGCCCCGTGGTACTCCTCCACCGGTTGCATCGTCGCCGCGTACGACACGATCGCGGCGCCGTCGGCGGTGTAGGCCACCTCAAGGTAGGCCTCGTGGGTGAACGTCATGAGCGCGAACCGGGCCCCCGGGTAGCGCTCCACCAGCAGCTCGACGTCGGCGCGCGCGCCGGTGAGGCGGGTCTGGGCGCCGTCGTAGTCCTCGGCTGCCATCGACAGCGTACGGTCGACGAGCAGCAGCACGTCGAGGTCGGAGTTCTGGGCGTTCGCCCTCGCCGTGCCGATCGCCGGGCGCAGCGTCATCACCGCCACCAGCGCGACGGCGGCGAGCCGGCGCCACGCCGTACGGTCGCGTCGGCCGCGTACGACGGCGACGACCAGCCAGCCGAGCGCCGCGACGGCGACGACCAGCCCGGGCCAGAACGGTGCCACGGTCATGAGGTCCTCGTCCGCCACGAGGCGACGGCGTAGCCGGCCATGCCGAGCCCGATGAGGGTGAGTCCAGCGGGGGAGAAGTCGTTGACGATCATGCGGTCGGGCCCTTCGAGGCGGCGGGCCTCCTGCGCCTGCACCGACCGTACGATCTCGGGGCCCGTCCCGACCTGCTTGAGCAGGAACCCGGCGCCGCCGGTGCTCTCGGCGGCCAGGCGCAGCTCGCGGAACTCGCGGTCGTCGTAGCCGGCGACCGCGAACACCACCACCTTCTGCTCCTTCGCCACGGCGACCGCCTCGGCCATCGTGTAGAGAGGGTTGCCGGAGACGTCGTTGTCGGTGGCGAGGATGAGGGTGCGGGCACGGTCAGGGTCGGTGCGGTCGAAGCGGTCGAGGCAGCCCATGATGCCGTCGCCGATGATCGAGCTGCCCGCGCCGGCCGAGGTGCCCTTGCGCCAGCGGTAGTCGCCATCGTCGAGCTTCGCGGCACCCTCCACGAGCTGCTCGTGGATGTAGTCGTAGTCGTTGGTGAGCGGGAACTTCATCACCGCCGACGAGTCCCAGATCGTCAGCCCGATCCGCTCGCCCCGCAGCTGGTCGGTGATCTGCGCGAACGCCCGCAGCATGTCGGCGTCGATGTCGTGCATCGAGCCGGACACGTCGAGGCACAGCATGATGTCTCGGTTGCGCTGCTCGGAGCTCTGCTCGTCGGCCAGGCCCAGCCGTGCGGCCAGCAGCCAGCAGCCGAGCACCATCACGCCCAGCGCCGCCACCTGCACCGTCGTCCAGCGCAGCAGCGTACGGGCGAGCGCGGTGAACCGTTCGGTGCGGCGCACGTTGTCGGTGTTCGCGACGGCGAGCCCGACCGCGGCGCTGGCCCGGTCGCTGCGCCACCACCAGACGCCCAGCGCGGCCAGCCCTGCGAGCAGGACCAGCCCCAGGGGCCAGAACGTGAGTGCCATAGGGCTCCCAGGGTAGACGTCGAGAGGGCCCACCCGGCCCGTCATCGTACGGGCGTGGGAAAACTGTCAGAGGCGGGTGCGAGGGTGGGGCTCGCCCGGGCATGGCAGGCGGGTCCCCCGCCGCCCGCCGGCCATGCGTACGGAGGTTCGTGGAAGGAGGTGGTGCGTCAGGCGTACGAGCCCGGGGGCAGGTGCGTCGGTGTACGACGTGCAGGCGTCAGGAAGGAGAGGTGTCGGCGCACGAGGTGTGGGCGTCGGGGAGGAGGTGCGTGGCGTACGAGGTGCAGGCGGCAGAGAGGAGGGTGCAGTCGAAGAACCGTGCCAGGTCGAAGGATCGTGTCGGGTAGCAGGCCGTGTCAGGCCGGGAAGGAGGTGCCGCAGGAGAGCGCGAGGATGTCATGCGCGCGTGGTCACAGCGGTCGGAACCGCTTGAGGCGCAGCGAGTTCGTCACCACGAAGACGGAGCTGAACGCCATCGCCGCACCGGCCACCATCGGGTTGAGCAGCCCGAGCGCGGCGACCGGCAGGGCCGCCACGTTGTAGGCGAACGCCCAGAAGAGGTTCGTCTTGATGGTGCGCAGGGTGGCGCGCGAGAGCCGGATGGCGTCGGCTGCGGCCAGCGGGTCGGAGTGCATGAGGGTGAGGTCTGAGGCGGCGATCGCCGCGTCGGTGCCCGACCCCATCGCGACACCCAGGTCGGCCTGAGCGAGGGCCGCGGCGTCGTTGACGCCGTCCCCCACCATCGCGACCGTACGCCCTTCGCCCTGGAGGCGACGCACCTCGCCGACCTTGTCGGCGGGCGACACCTCGGCGATCACCGTGGTGATCCCGACGGTGCGGGCGACCTGCTCGGCCGCGGCGCGGTGGTCGCCCGACAGGAGCACGGGGGTGAGCCCGAGCTCGTGGAACGCGGCGACGGCGCGGGCGGCGGACTCCCGCGGCTGGTCGGCCGCGCCGAGCACGCCGCGTACGAGGCCGTCCCACCCGACGTACACCGTCGACCAGCCCCGGCCTGCGCCCTGTGCCGCGGCCGTGGCGAGGGGCTGGGGCAGCGTGAGGCCGCGCTCGCCCATGAGGGCGAGGCTGCCCACGGCGACCTCGGTGCCGTCGACCGTGCCCACCACGCCGCGCCCCGGCACCGTGGTGACCCCGGTCGCGACCGGTACGTCGGGGGCGAGGGCGGCCACCGCCTTCGAGATCGGGTGCTCCGAGCCGCGCTCCACCGCTGCCGCCCGGCGGACCGGCTCGGTGGTGGCGGGAGCGGCGCCTCGGCCGCGGGTCGCCCCGGGCGTCGCCCCGGC
>JBHAES010000005.1:0-10352 GCA_041855725.1 Actinomycetota bacterium | reverse complement strand
GTGGTCGACGACCTCATCGAGCTGTCGGCGCTGGCGAAGGCGGCCGGCCAGGTGCTCGCGGCGGGGGTGGCGGTGCTGTCGGGCGTACGGATGCTGTGGATCCCGCTGCCCGGCCAGATCGTGGCGCTCGACCAGGGCACCGGCATCGCCATCACCGTGTTCGTGATCTTCCTGTGCGTCAACGCGATCAACTTCGTCGACGGCCTCGACGGCCTCGCCGCGGGCGTGACCGCGGTGGGGGCGCTCGCGTTCTTCACCTACTCCTACATCCTCACCGTCGACCAGGACCTGGTGCGCGCCACCACGGCCAGCCTCGTCACCGTCGCCATCGCCGGGGTGTGCCTTGGCTACCTGCCCCACAACTTCTTCCCGGCGCGCATGTTCATGGGCGACTCCGGCGCCATGCTGCTGGGCCTGCTCCTGGCCACCTCGACCATCAGCCTCACCGGCCAGCTCGACCCGGCTGCGCTGGCCGACACCGGCGGCCTCTTCACCACCTACCTGCCGGTCGTGCTGCCGGTCGCGATCCTCGCCCTGCCGGTGCTCGACCTCGTGCTCGCGTACGTGCGCCGCACGGTGGCGGGCCGGTGGTGGTTCCGTCCCGACAAGCAGCACCTGCACCACCGGCTGCTGCAGCGGGGCCACTCCCAGCCGCGCGCGGTGCTGCTGATGTACCTGTGGACCGCGCTGGTGTCGTTCGGGGCGATCGTGGTGGGGCTCGTACCCGTGTGGTGGGTGCCGCTGGTGTGGGCGGGCCTGGTGGTGCTGGCGATCCTGCTCACGGTGGTGCCGGGCCGCGCGGTGGCGGTGGAGCCACCCGCCCGGGACGAGGCCCCGTGAGGCTCAGCCCGCTGAGCGCCCGCGCCCTGCGGCTGCTCTGGGGAGGGTTCGCCGGCTGCCACCTGGTCGGCCTGACCGCCGTCGGCCTCGCCGGGGTCGTCGGCGACGCCGCCGCGATGGTGTCGGCGGCCCTCGGGCTCGCGCTGGTGATCCTGTTCTTCACGATCGGGCAGGCGGTGCAGGTGATGCTCGCCGACCGCGACCCGGTCCAGGTCCTGGCAGGGTCGCTGCTGTCGTACGCGATGAGGGCCGGCGCCCTCGGCGCGTGCCTCGGCGCCTACGAGGTGAACCGTCCCCGGCTCGCCGTCATCGACCCGACGGCGCTGTTCGTGGGAATCTGCGCGGGGGTGCTGGGATGGCTCGCGGGGGAGATCTGGACCTTCTCCCGGATGCGGATCCCGGTCTACGACACCGAGTACGTACCACCCGCTCCCGAACGGCATGAACCATAGCGGGAAGACTGCTAGGGTCTGACGCGATGGGCGAGCAGAGCGGTCGGCAGGACGGGGCGTACGTGGCCCTGAGCTACATCCTGGCGGGCCTTCTCCTGTACGGAGGTCTCGGTTGGCTCGGCGACCGCTACCTGGGGACGCGCTTCTGCCTGCCGGCGGGAATCATCCTCGGCACGGTGCTGAGCCTCTACCTGATCGCTCGCCGTTTCGGCCATCATGACGACACGTCGACACGGAGGCGACCATGACGAGTCCGCTGCTCCCGCTCGAGGGTCAGCCACCCCCCGAGTTCGGGCTGAGCGCCTTCGATTCGCGCCCCTTGTTCCCCAGCCAGGCCTGGCTCGACGGCCAGGGGGCCGACACGTGGGCGTGGACCGACGTGTGGGTCACCAACCACGTGGCGCAGGCCGTCATCGGCGCGGTGCTGGTGATCGGTTTCTGGCTGTGGGTCTCGCGTGACATGACTGTGGTGCCGGGGCGCCGCCAGTACCTGGGCGAGACGGTCTACAACCTGCTGCGCAACACGATCGCCCGCGACATCCTGGGCCACGAGTACCGGCGGTTCCTGCCGTTCCTCGTCACGATCTTCTCGTTCATCCTCGTCAACAACATGTTCGGGCAGCTCTTCCTGTTCATGTTCCCCACGTTCAGCAAGATCGGCTTCACCTACGCGCTGGCCGTCATCAGCTGGCTGGTCTACAACGGGGCCGGCATCCACAAGCACGGCTTCGTCGGCTACCTGAAGCACACGCTGATCCCGCCCGGGGTGCCCAAGCTGCTGTGGGTGCTCATCATCCCGCTGGAGTTCCTGTCGAACATCGTCACCCGGCCCCTCACCCTGGCCCTGCGACTGTTCGCCAACCTGTTCGCCGGGCACCTGGTGATCATGGTGTTCGTCGTCGGCGGCGGGTGGCTGCTCACCCAGCCCTCGCTGGTCTACCGGGCCGCCGGCGGCATCTCGCTCGTCTTCTCGTTCATGATCTTCGCGCTGGAGATCTTCGTGGGCTGCCTGCAGGCCTACATCTTCACCGTCCTGTCCGCCCAGTACGTCTCGTCGGCCGTCGCCGACGAGCACTAGCACGCACCGCCAGTCCCGCACCACCAACCGCCGAAAGGACATCCCATGGACACGCTGCTCGAGATCAAGGGCTCGCTCAACATGCTCGGCTACGGTCTGGCCACCCTCGGCCCGGCCGTGGGCGTGGCGTGGATCTTCGCGTCGGTCATCAACGGCACGGCCCGGCAGCCCGAGGCCCGCGGCGCCATGATGGGCACCGCGTGGATCGGCTTCGCCGTGGTCGAGGCGCTCGCCATCATCGGCATCGCCCTCGCCGTCATCCTGAACTGAGACCGGCATGCTGCCGCTCGAGAGCGGTGACCCCGGGCCGCTCGGCCCGCTGCTGCCGCACTACCCGGTTGAGTTCGTCGTCGGCCTGGTGCTGTTCGCCATCATCTTCGTCGTGTCGTGGAAGGTGGTCGTGCCCAGGTTCGAGAAGACCTACGCCGAGCGCGCCGACTCGATCCGAGGGGGCATGGAGCGGGCCGAGCAGGCCCAGGCCGAGGCCGCCGAGGCCCTGACCCGCTACAAGGCCCAGCTGCAGGACGCCCGTGGCGAGGCCGCTCGCATCCGCGAGGACGCCAAGAACGCGGGGGCCGTCGTGCTGGCCGAGATGCGCGAGCAGGCGCAGGCCGAGGCCGCTCGGATCGTCACCACCGCCCACGCCCAGATCGACGCCGACCGCAAGGCCGCCATGGCCGAGCTGCGCACCGAGGTGGGTGGCCTGGCCACCCGGCTGGCCGAGAAGATCGTGGGCGAGACCCTCGCCGACGACGCGCGGGCCCAGCGTACGGTCGACCGGTTCCTCGCCGACCTGGAGGCGTCGCAGCCGACCTCCACCCCTGAGAAGGCCTGAGGCATGAGCAGCAGCACCGAGGCGAGGCTCAGCGCCGTCGACGGGGTCCTGACGCAGTCGCGGCAGGTGAGCGAGCGCGTGGCCACCGAGCTGTTCGGGGTCGCCGACCTGCTCGACGCCACGCCGCAGCTGCGGCGGGCGCTCACCGACCCGGGCGTGGCCCCCGACGACCGCGCGAGGCTCGCCACGACGCTGCTGCGCGGCCAGGTCGCGCCGCTGTCGCTCAAGGTCGTCACCGCGGCCGCGGCCCAGCCGTGGCCGTCGGGGCGGGCGCTGGCGGGGGCGGTCGAGCGCCAGGGGGTCCGGGCCGCGCTCCTGCGGGCCGAGCTGGGCAAGCGCCTCGACGAGGTCGAGGCGGCGCTCTTCCGCTTCGGCCGCATCGTCGACGGCGACCGGGCGCTGCGCTCCGCCCTGGCCGACCCGACCGCCCCCGTCGAGGCCCGCCGCGCCCTCGTGGCCCGGCTCCTCGACCGCAAGGTGCCCGCCGAGGCGTCCCTGCTGGCGCAGCGCGCCGTGGGTGGGCGCGACCGTACGTTCGAGCTCGCGCTCGAGCGCTACCTGAACCTGTCCGCCGCGATCCGGCGGCGCACCGTCGCCACCGTACGCGTGGCGGCCCCCCTCACCTCGACCCAGGAGGCCCGGCTGACGGCCGCGCTGACCAGCCACCTGGGGCGGGCGGTGAACCTGCACGTCGTCGTCGACCCGGCCGTCGTCGGCGGCATGTCGGTCGAGGTGGGCGACGACGTGATCGACGGCACCGTGGCCGGGCGCCTCGCCGAGGCCCGCCGCCACCTGGCATGAGCTCTACCGAAGAAGGAAAGGTCACGACCATGGCTGAACTGATGATCCGCCCGGAGGAGATCCGGGCCGCGCTCGACTCCTTCGTGCAGAGCTACACGCCGAGCACCGCGGTCCGTGACGAGGTGGGCCACGTGGTGACCTCCGGCGACGGCATCGCCCGGGTCGAGGGCCTGCCGTCGGCCATGGCGAACGAGCTCCTCGAGTTCGACAACGGGGTGCGCGGCATCGCGCTCAACCTCGACGTGCGCGAGATCGGCGTGGTCGTGCTCGGCAGCTCCGAGGGCATCGAGGAGGGGTCCGTGGTGCGCCGCACCGGCGAGATCCTGTCGGTGCCGGTGGGCGACGGCTACCTGGGTCGGGTCGTCGACGCGATGGGCCAGCCCATCGACGGCCTCGGCGACATCCCGGGGCTGGGCGAGCGCCGTGCGCTGGAGCTGCAGGCCGCCGGCGTCATGGACCGCCAGAGCGTCAAGGAGCCGCTCCAGACGGGTATCAAGGCCATCGACGCGATGATCCCGATCGGCCGGGGCCAGCGGCAGCTCATCATCGGCGACCGCAAGACCGGCAAGACCGCCATCGCGATCGACACGATCATCAACCAGCGGGCGAGCTGGAAGAGCGGCGACCCGTCGAAGCAGGTCCGCTGCATCTACGTGGCCATCGGCCAGAAGGGCTCCACGATCGCCGAGATCCGCGGGGCGCTCGAGAACGCCGGCGCCATGGAGTACACCACGATCGTGCACGCCCCGGCCTCCGACCCGGCCGGCTTCAAGTACATCGCCCCCTACACGGGCTCGGCCATCGGCCAGCACTGGATGTACCAGGGCAAGCACGTGCTCATCGTGTTCGACGACCTCACCAAGCAGGCCGAGGCCTACCGCGCCATGTCGCTGCTGCTGCGCCGGCCCCCGGGCCGCGAGGCCTACCCGGGCGACGTGTTCTACCTGCACAGCCGCCTGCTGGAGCGGTGCGCCAAGCTCTCCGACGAGCTGGGCGGCGGCTCGATGACCGGGCTGCCGATCATCGAGACGAAGGCCAACGACGTGTCGGCCTACATCCCCACCAACGTGATCTCCATCACCGACGGCCAGATCTTCTTGCAGTCCGACCTGTTCAACGCCAACCAGCGCCCGGCCATCGACGTGGGCATCTCGGTGTCCAGGGTGGGCGGCTCGGCGCAGGTGAAGGCCATGAAGTCGGTGGCCGGCACCCTCAAGCTGAGCCTGGCCCAGTACCGCGACATGCAGGCGTTCGCGATGTTCGCCTCCGACCTCGACGCCACCACGCGCCGCCAGCTCGACCGGGGCGCCCGCCTCACCGAGCTGCTGCGCCAGCCCCAGTACTCGCCCTACCCGGTCGAGGACCAGGTGGTCTCGGTGTGGGCCGGTCTGCAGGGCCTGCTCGACGACGTGCCCGAGCAGGACGTGCTGCGGTTCGAGCGCGAGCTGCTCGACTACCTGCGCCACGAGACGTCGGTGCTGCACACGATCGGCGAGACGCTGCTCTTCGACGACGACACGGCCGCCGCCACCCGCGAGGCGATCGACACGTTCAAGCACCAGTTCCGTACGTCGGAGGGCCGGATCCTCGTCGTCGACGAGCCCGCTCCCGACCCGGTGCCGCGTGACGACATCCACCAGGAGCAGATCGTCACGGGCGGGAAGGCCCACTGACCCATGCCGGCCAGCCTGCGAGAGCTGCGACAGCGACGCAAGTCCGTCCAGACCACGAAGAAGATCACGCGCGCGATGGAGCTCATCGCGCAGTCGCGGATCGCGAAGGCGCAGAAGGCCGCCCAGGAGTCGCTGCCCTACACCCGTGAGCTCAACCGGGCCGTCGCGGCGGTGGCGCACTACTCGGGCTACGACCACCCGCTCACCCACGAGGAGGAGCACCCCCGACGGGCGGCCATCCTCGTGATCACGTCCGACCGGGGCATGGCCGGCGCCTACTCCTCGAACGCCATCAAGATGGGCGAGCGGCTCACCCAGACCCTGCGCGACGAGGGCATGGAGGTCATCACCTTCATGTGCGGGCGCAAGGGGCTGAGCTACTACCAGTTCCGCGGCCGCCCCGTCGCGGGGAGCTGGGAGGGCTTCTCCGACCACCCGCACCACAAGCAGTCCGACGCGGTGGCCGACGCCCTCATCGAGGCCTTCCTCACACCCACCGACGAAGGTGGCGTCGACGAGATCCACGTGGTCTACACCCGGTTCGAGTCGATGCTGGTGCAGGAGCCGCGGGTCCGCCGGGTGCTGCCGCTGAAGGTCGTCCGCGGGCGGCCCGAGGAGCCGGAGCACGTGGCGCCGGGGCACATGAACCCCCTGTACGCGTTCGAGCCCGACCCCGAGACGGTGCTCGACCTGCTGCTGCCGCTCTACATCCGCAACCGGATCCACTTCTACCTGATGCAGGCCGCAGCCTCCGAGCTCGCCAGCAAGCAGAAGGCCATGAAGTCGGCCACCGACAACGCCGAACAGCTGATCCAGAAGCTGACGCGGGAGGCCAACCAGGCCCGCCAGGCTCAGATCACCCAGGAGATCACCGAAATCGTCGGCGGCGCTTCCGCGCTGGCCGAGGGCAACGCCGAGGAGTAACCATGACCGCCACCGCCACCACCGCCCCCGAGACGGCCACGCCCGGTGTCGGCCGGGTCGCCCGGGTCATCGGGCCGGTCGTCGACGTCGAGTTCGCGCCCGACGAGATGCCCGACATCAACAACGCCCTCGTCGTCGACATCGACACCGGCGAGTCGAAGCGTTCGATGACGCTCGAGGTCGCCCTCCACGTGGGCGACAACATCGTGCGCGCCATCGCCCTCAAGCCGACCGACGGCATGCAGCGCGGGGCGCTGGTGCGTGACACCGGCGCCCCCATCTCGGTGCCGGTGGGCGACGTCACCAAGGGCCGGGTGTGGAACGTGACCGGCGACTGCCTCAACGAGGACATCTCCGCCATCACCATCGAGGAGCGGTGGCCGATCCACCGCGACGCCCCCACGTTCGACGCCCTCGAGTCCAAGACCGAGATGCTCGAGACGGGCATCAAGGTGCTCGACCTGCTGACCCCGTACGTGCAGGGCGGCAAGATCGGCCTGTTCGGCGGCGCCGGCGTGGGCAAGACGGTGCTGATCCAGGAGATGATCTACCGCATCGCCCACAACTTCGGCGGCACCTCGGTGTTCGCCGGCGTGGGGGAGCGCACCCGCGAGGGCAACGACCTGATCCACGAGATGATCGAGGCCGACGTCATGAAGGACACCGCGCTGGTGTTCGGGCAGATGGACGAGCCGCCCGGCACCCGGCTGCGGGTCGCGCTGACCGCCCTCACGATGGCGGAGTACTTCCGCGACGTGCAGAACCAGGACGTGCTGCTGTTCATCGACAACATCTTCCGGTTCACCCAGGCCGGCTCCGAGGTGTCGACCCTGCTGGGCCGCATGCCGTCCGCGGTGGGCTACCAGCCGAACCTGGCCGACGAGATGGGCCAGCTGCAGGAGCGCATCACCTCCACCCGCGGCCACTCCATCACGTCGATGCAGGCCATCTACGTGCCGGCCGACGACTACACCGACCCGGCACCGGCCACCACGTTCGCGCACCTGGACGCCACCACCGAGCTGTCGCGCGAGATCGCCTCCCGCGGCCTCTACCCGGCCGTCGACCCGCTCACGTCGACCTCGCGCATCCTCGACCCGCAGTACATCGGGCAGGAGCACTACGACACCGCGGTCCGGGTCAAGCAGATCCTGCAGCGCAACAAGGAGCTGCAGGACATCATCGCGATCCTCGGCGTCGACGAGCTCTCCGAGGAGGACAAGATCGTCGTCAACCGGGCCCGCCGCATCCAGCAGTTCCTCAGCCAGAACACCTACATGGCCACCAAGTTCACCCAGATCGAGGGCTCCACGGTGCCGCTGCGCGACACGATCGAGAGCTTCCGCATGATCTGCGACGGCGAGGTCGACCACATCGCCGAGCAGGCGTTCTTCAACGTGGGCGGCATGGACGACGTGATGCGGGCCTGGGCGAGGCTGCAGCAGGAAGGCGCCTGAGCCATGGCCGACACCTTCTGGGTCGAGGTGGTGGCCGCCGACCGGATCGTGTGGGAGGGCGACGCCGTGTCGCTCATCGCCCGCACGACAGAGGGCGACATCGGCGTGCTCGCCCACCACGAGCCGCTGATCGCGCCGCTGGTGCCGCACGCGGCCGAGGTCACCACCGCCGACGGGCGGCGCGAGATCATCGCGGTCGAGGGCGGGTTCTTGTCGATGACCTTCACCCGGTGCGCCCTCATCAGCCCCTTCGCCCGCCTCGCCCGTGAGGTGAGCATGGCCGAGGCCGAGGCCGAGCTGCGTCACGCCAAGGCCCGCATGGACGAGGGCGACGTGTCCGACGACACGATGCGCCACTACAACCGCGCCCGCGCCCAGATCAAGGCCGTCGAGCGTCGCGGCTGAGGCTTTCCTAGCCAGGGTACGAAATCGTCACCGCATCGTGACGCCGTAGGCATCCGGCACCCGGGGTCTGGTGCGGTACAGTCCCGCCATGGGGTTGCCGATCGTCGTGCAGGCGGTGGTCGTCGTCCTGGTGGTCGCGATCATGGTGCTGGCATGGGTGCTGGTGCGTCACCGCCTGCTGGTCGGTCGACCCGGTGCCTTCGACTGCAGCCTGCGGCTGCCCCACGCGGCCCCCGGTGGGGGCTGGGTGCTGGGCGTGGCCAGGTACTCCGGGGAGTACCTGGAGTGGTACGCAGCCTTCGACGTGTGGCTGCGGCCCCGGCTCCAGCTCGAGCGCGCCTGGACCGTCGCGGTCGACCAGCGACCCCCCAGCCCGATCGAGGAGGTCGCGCTCTACAACCAGGGCAGCATCGTGGTGCTGGAGCAGCGTCGCACGAGCCGCGACCCGCACGAGCTCGCCATGAGCACCGACTCGCTCACCGGGCTGCTGTCGTGGCTGGAGGCCGCGCCCCCGGGGCTCGGCCGCTACGGCAACGTCGACACCACGCCCACCGCGTAGGCGGGCTCAGCCCTCCCGGGCCCCGCCGGGCACCCACAGCACCTCGCCGTCGGTGCCGTTGACGGCCCGGGTGAGGATGAACAGCAGGTCCGACAGCCGGTTGAGGTAGGTGACCGCCACCGGGTTGACGCCACCCGGCGCGCCGTCGCGGGCCGGCTCGGTGCCGTACGCCGCCACCGCCGACCAGGCGCGACGCTCGGCCCGGCGGCACACCGTCCGGGCGAGGTGCAGGTAGGCGCCGGCGGGGGTGCCGCCGGGCAGGATGAACGACCGCAGCGTGGGCAGCGGGTCGCCGAACCGGTCGCACCACGACTCCAGCCGGTCGACCGACTCCTGCCGGATCCGCAGGGGCTCCACCGCCGGGTCCTCGACCAGCGGCGTCGCGAGGTCGGAGCCCAGGTCGAACAGCTCCTGCTGCACCGTGGCGAGCACGGTCGCCACGTCGTCGGGCAGGCCGAGGGCCAGCGCCACGCCGATCACCGAGCTGGCCTCGTCGACCGTGCCGTACGCCTCGACCCTCGGGTCGGTCTTGTCGGTCACGGAGTTGTCGACGAGGCGCGTGGTGCCGGCGTCGCCGGTCCGGGTGTAGATGCGCGTGAGGTTGACCATGCCCGGCACCTTACAAGCAACGCTGCACGGCGGGTCGGCTGTGGCACGATGGGCGGGTGCTTCGACGTACCACGACCGCGACCCTCGCCATCCTGCTCGCCGTGCTGGTCTGCGCCGCCGGCTGCACCGCGACCAACGCGCCGCAGCCGCGCGCCACGACGCGGGCGACCTCGGCGGCGAGCCCCGCCGCGGCGTCGGCCACCGCGACCCCGACCGCCCCGGAGGGGTTCCGCGCCTGCGTGTGGAACGTGGGAGGCCAGCAGCCCGCCAAGCCGGTCGACCTGCCCGACGCGCAGGTGCCGGCCACGGGCACCGTCACGGTCACCCTCACGATGACGGAGGGTCCGGTGACGATCACCATGGACCGGGCGAAGACGCCGTGCACGGTCGCCTCGTTCCTGTCGCTGGCGCAGCAGCACTACTTCGACACCACCCGGTGCCACCGGCTCGCCGACAGCGGCCTGTTCATGCTGCAGTGCGGCGACCCGACCGGCACCGGCTTCGGCGGGCCGGGCTACCAGTTCGCCGACGAGACCTACCCCACCGACACCTACGAGGCGGGCACCGTGGCCATGGCGAACGCGGGCCCGGGCACGAACGGGTCGCAGTTCTTCCTCGTCTACCAGGACTCCGCGCTGCCGCCCAGCTACACCGTGTTCGGCCGCCTCGACGAGGCGTCGATCGGGGTCGTGGCGCGGATGGCCGCCGAGGGCCAGGAC
>JBHAES010000004.1:0-6348 GCA_041855725.1 Actinomycetota bacterium | reverse complement strand
GTATCGACCGGTTCCCGCGCGAGCTCGTCGCCAGCCAGTTCGGCTCCTTCGACGGCCTGCCGCTCGACCGGATCCTCGCGCTCGGCGCCGAGGACTACGAGGGCGGCGACCCCAGCCGCTTCAACATGGCGGTGATGGGCTTCCGGCTCGGCCAGCGCGCCAACGGCGTGTCCCAGCTCCACGGCGCCGTGTCGCGCGAGATGTTCCAGGGCCTGTGGCCGGCGTTCGACACCTCCGAGGTGCCGATCACCTCGATCACCAACGGCGTCCACCACCGCACCTGGATGCACCCCGAGCTGCTCGAGCTGCTCGAGGCCCGTACGGGTGACGAGGAGTCCGTGCGCGACGGCTACGACTGGGACGCCCTCGACCACGTCGACGACAACACGCTGTGGTCGCTCAAGCGCCAGATGCGCGGCACCATGGTCTCGATGGCCCGCGAGCGCCTGCGCACGATGTGCGAGGTGCGCGGCATGAACGACGACTGGGTCGACGACGCGCTCAGCCCGCGGGTGCTGACCCTCGGCTTCGCCCGGCGCGGCGCGTCCTACAAGCGGCTCACGCTGATGCTGCGCGACCCCGACCGGCTCAAGGCGCTGCTCAACCACCCCGAGCGGCCCGTCCAGATCGTCATCGCCGGCAAGTCGCACCCGGCCGACGACATCGGCAAGGGCCTCATCCAGGAGATGATCCGGTTCACCGACCAGCCCGACGTGCGCGGCAAGATCGTCTTCCTGCCCGACTACGACATCTCGCTGGCACAGCCGCTGTACCCGGGCTGCGACGTGTGGGTCAACAACCCGCTGCGCCCGTACGAGGCCTGCGGCACGTCGGGCATGAAGGCCGCCCTCAACGGTGCCGCGAACCTGTCGATCCGCGACGGCTGGTGGGACGAGTGGTACGAGCCGTCGGTGGGCTGGGAGATCCCGTCGGCCGAGGGCATCACCGACCCCGCCAAGCGGGACGACGCCGAGGCGACGTTCCTCTACGAGATCATCGAGGAGGAGATCGCGCCGCGGTTCTACACCGTCGACGCGCAGGGCCTGCCGACCCGCTGGATCCAGATGATGCGCGACACGATCCGCACCCTCGGCCCGAAGGTGCTCGCCTCCCGCATGGTGCAGGACTACGTGACCGAGCTGTACGGGCCGGCCGCCGAGTCGTCGCGACGGGTCGCCGCCGCGGGTGTCGCGCACGACCTCGCGGTGTGGAAGAAGCGGGTGCGGGCCGCGTGGCCGCAGGTGGACGTGGAGCACGTCGAGGTGCACGCCGACGACGACACGGTCGCGGTGGGCAGCGAGATCTCGTTCGCCTGCCTCGTGCAGCTGGGCGAGCTGGGCCCCGACGACGTCGAGGTGCAGCTGGTCGCCGGCGACGCCGACGCCTCCGACCACCTCACCAACGTGGCCACCGTGCCGATGACCCTGGCCTCCGACCTGGGCGGCGGCCGACGCCGCTACGAGGGCGTCCTCAAGGTCGAGCGCAGCGGCATGCGCGGCTTCACCATGCGCGTCGTGCCCCGCCACGAGCTGCTCGACAACGTGGCCGAGATGGGCGTCGCCGAGGTGCCCACCGACATCGTGCCCACCGACGGCTCGCCCGTCTGAGCCGACCGCTGCGACGACGGGGGCGGGCCGTCACGGTCCGCCCCCGTCGTCGTACACTCCCCGGCCACGCCGGGAGGTCACGTCGAGGAACCCGGCCACGTCGAGGCCCAGCGGCCAGGCGCGCCGCCAACGATGCCCGATGTCCGGTTCGCGTCGCGGGCTCGGACGCAGCGAGCAGGATCCGGCGCCGACGACGCGGCCGGTCGAGCGTCGCCCACCCCGTCCGGTACGGACGCAGAGGTGCTCCTTTCCACGCGGAACTGTGGCAAAGCCCCCATCGATGCACAACGACGGGCGAGGTCGTGCATCAGTCGGCCAGCGCTGCGTACGGGCTTGCGTCGAGCACCGCGCGGACGTGGGCGGAGGCTGCGGGCGCGAGGTGGCTGTAGGCGAGCCCGAGCTGGCCGACGAGGTCGCTGGCCGGCCAGTCAGCCGGTGCGAGCGCTGCGGGAAGGCCGCTGCTGCGGATGGCCAGCTCGGTGATCGGACGGGTCGTGTCGTGGAGCCGGACGAGGGCCTCTGCCCCGCAGCTGGGCGGGGGAGCGGCGAGCGCGGCGCGGACGCCCTCGACGGCGCGCAGGTAGTCGGCGCGGGCGTCGGCCAGCTCCCAGCAGGTGGCGGCAAGATCGGCCGCGGCAGCGGCGTCCAGCTGCAGCCAGCCGGTGACGGTGCCCGCCGGCAGGATCTCGTCGAGCGCCTCGGACGCGAAGCCGGACACGAGGACGCCGGGGCGCAGCGTCCGGTAGCCGAGCCGGAGGGCCGCGACGCGGAACCGCTCGACGTCGGGGCGTGCCGGATCGGGCGGCTCGTGCACGACGACGTGGAAGCGGCCGTCCCACGGCTCGTCGGGCAGGTGGTCGCGGATGCGCTGGAAGTCGCGGGCGAGCTGGCCCGCCAGCCGGTAGACCCCGACCCGTCCGACCCGGGTGACGGTCAGCCCGCCGGTGGCGACCATCCGGCTCAGCACCGACTTGTGGGCCGAGGGTGATCCACCCAGGGTGGTCATCAGCTCGACCAGCACCGGACCGGGCAGCGCCCGCGCGCCGGTGAGCGCGAACGCCTTGTGGAAGGACGCGTAGTGCGTAGCAGGCGTGGGCACACGGTGATGCTAGGTGCTCGCCCGCGGCCCCGAGGTGTGCGCTCGATCGCCATGCGGTCTCCGGCAGGCCCGGGCGGCTCGTCGAAGCAGGATGTCGTGGCGAGCCGGCAGTGCAGGCGGGCCCTTCCCCGCCGGTTCTGGTCCGCGTCGAGGGAAGGGCGCCCGTCGTCCCGCCCTGGCCTGTGTGTGATAATCACACACATGGGGCGAGTGCGCGACTACGCAGAGCTGGGGCAGCGGATCCGGGAGGTCCGCCTCGACCGGGGCCTCGACCAGGGCCAGCTGGCCCGCCGTGCCGGGCTGGAGCGTACGGCGCTCAGCCGGGTGGAGTCGGGGAAGCGCAAGGTGTCGGCCCTCGAGCTGGACCGGCTCGCCGAGGGCCTCGACGTGGCCCTGGCGGACCTCGTGGTCCTGCCCGCCGTCGACGTCCGTGCCGCCCGCCGCCCGCTCGAGGACCATGCCTCCGCTACCGAGCAGGCAGGCTTCGCGGCGGACCTCGACCTCGACCGCGCCCTGCGGGACCTTCAGCAGCTCCGCGGCGTGGGCCTGCTGGGACCTGTAGGGCATGGTCTCGGCGGCGGTGGCCTGTCGTCGGAGGACGAGGCCCGCCGCCTCGCCCGTGAGGCACGCGCCTTCCTCGGCCGGGGCGACGACCCCCTCGGCCCCGTGAGCGACGAAGCCGCCCGGCTCGGTCTGTGGTGCCGTACGACGCGGGCCGCGGTGGACGGCCGCTCCCTGACGCCCGAGCCGGGGTTCGGCGTCGCGGTCGTGGGCGCGCACCTGGACCCGGGCCGCCGGCGCATGACCGCGGCGCACGAGCTCGGTCACCACCTGGCGGGCGACACCTACGAGGTCGCGGGCCACGACACCGCTCCCGGGCAGACCGAGCGCTGGGTGGACGCCTTCGCCGCCGAGCTCCTGCTTCCTGAGGCCGTCGTGAAGGGTCCGGCCGACCGGGACACCCTCGTCGAGATCGCAGCCCGCTACCGGGTGTCGTGGTCGGTCGTCGTCACGACCGCCCAGCGCGCCGACCTCGACCTGGCGGGGATCCGCCGCCACGAGACCCCCACCGACACGGACTTCCTGCGCCTCGTCGGCGAGAAGCCGCAGCCCGACCTGGAGCCCCCGGGCCTGGCCCGAGAGTGGGTCAAGGCCTGCGCCCAGGCTGCGGCGGATCACCGGGTGACCTGGCGGCGGGCGGCAGAGATGTCGCTGGGGCTCGTCGAGGTGCCCCAGTGAACGACGTGTTCGTCTGGGACACGACCGGCCCCTAACCATGCCACGACGTGCGGGCACCTCGACTGGCTGCTGGACGCAGCGGGCCGACAGCGACGTCACATGATCCCGCAGGCGGTTGCCGACGAGATGGCGCGCAGGGGTTGTCCCGTCGATGCTCAGTCCCTGGAGATCATCGGGGATGAGGCGATCGAGATAGAAGAGCTCGCCCTGCGGGTGGACGGCGTGGCCATCATCGATGACCGGAACGCATGCGCCGTGATCCACAAGGGGCCGGCGGGCCACCGGTCCACGGGGTGCTGTGGGCGATCTCGCGCGGGGTCGTCGAGGAACGCGTCAAAGGACCCCAGGCCTACAGCGTCTGTGCGACGCCATGCTGGGGACGGGCGTCCGGTGGCCGTTCCGGCCCGGTGGCTACTCGGACTGGTACAGCACGAACCTCCTCCGCCCGGTGTGACGAGCCCGACCCGGACCCGGGTCGGCCCTCTACGATGAGCCGGGAGGGAAGGAGCCCCACATGTCCGACACCGTGGTCGATGCCGTCGTCGTCAGCACCCCGCAGGGGGATGTCCGGGGGGTGCGGCGGCCCGGGTCGCTCGCCTTCTACGGGGTGCCGTTCGCAGAGCCGCCGGTGGGGGAGCTGCGGTTCCAGGCCCCGCAGCCCCGGACGCCGTGGCCGGGGGTCCGCGACGCGACGGCACCCGGGGCCACCCCGCAGCGGCGGCCGTTCGCCGAGGTGACCGCGATCCCCGAGCCGTCGGTCCCCGGCGACGACACGCTGCTCGTCAACGTCTTCACCCCGGACGTCACCGCCTCGCTGCCGGTGCTGGTGTGGATCCACGGCGGCGGCTACCTCGCCGGGTCGCCGTCGAGCCCCTGGTACGACGGGGCGGCCTTCAACCGCGACCAGGTGGTGACGGTCTCGGTGAGCTATCGGCTCGGCTTCGACGGCTTCGGCGACATCCCCGACGCCCCCGCCAACCGCGGGCTGCGCGACCAGGTGGCCGCGCTGCGCTGGGTGCGCGACACGATCGCCGCGTACGGGGGCGACCCCACCCGGGTGACCATCGCCGGCCAGTCGGCCGGCGGCGGCTCCGTCCAGGCCCTCATGGCCTCGCCCCACGCCCACGGCCTGTTCCACGGCGCGATCTCGCAGTCGGGGGCGCTGCGCTCGCCGGCCGCCGACGAGGTCGCGCGGCGCACCCGGCGGCTGGCCGAGCTGCTCGGCGTCAGCGCCGACCGGGCCGGGTTCGCCTCCGTGACCGAGGACGCGATCCTCGACGCGTCGCAGGCGCTCACCGACGAGCTGCGCCCGGCACCCGCGTCACCCGCCGAGGTGCTGCACGGCCTGCTGCACGGGGACGGCCTGGGCGGGTTGGCGTTCGTGCCGTACACCGACGGTGACGTGCTGCCGGCCACCGACCCCGCGAGCCTCGCGGCGCACGACGTCCCGCTGCTGCTGGGGTCGACAGCCCACGAGTTCGTCATGGCCGCCCCGGCGTTCGCCGCGCTGGCCGAGACGGGGCAGGTGCGCCCCGCCCTGCGCCAGCTGCTGGGAGAGGCCGCCGACGACTACGTGTCGCAGCTGGCCGGGCTGCCCGGTGGCGACGCCGCGCTCGTGGCCCAGCTGATGTCGGTGGGCGCCTTCCGCAGGCCGCTGGTGGAGCTCGCCGACGCCCGCGCCGGCCTGCCCACCTGGGTGTACGACCACCGCTACGCCGGGGCAGGGCTGGCCGGCCACTGCTCGGAGCTGCCGTTCGTGTGGGACCACCTCGACGCCGACCTGGTCGAGGCCTCGTGCGGCCCGAACCCGCCGCAGGCCCTGGCCGACACCATGCACGCCGCCTGGGTGCGGTTCGTCACCGACGGCACCGCCCCCTGGGCGGCGTGGGACGCCGCCGGTCGCGGCATGGTGTTCGACGTCCCCGGCGGCGAGGCGCCGGTGTACGAGCTGGAGCGGCGTCTCGCCGCGCGCTGAGCCCAGGGGACGGCGGCCCACCGTCCCGGACCGAGCCTGGCGCACACCCGGCGCCGGGCTCCCCTGGGCACCACCCGGACCGGGCCTGACCCCGCTGCGGCACGCATCCGGCGCCGGAGCCGGATCGGCCTGTGCCGCGGCCTGCTCGCGCCGCCCGACCCTCGTGAGAGGCGCCTGGCCGATCCTGCGCACGTGACACCGGCACCCACGGACGCCGGCGCGGGTCGTCCCCGGCACACCAGGGCGTCGGCCTTGCCGCGTCAGTCGGTCGCGTCCCGCTCACGCGGCGTACGGTCGCTCTCGCGGGCGGCGTCGGCCTCCTGGTCCGCGGCTGCCGCTGCGGCCCGGGCCTCGGTGAGCGCGGCAGCGGCGGCCTCGGCGGCGAGCGCCTTCTCGCGGGCGGCCGCGGCCGCAGCCGCCTCGGCCAG
>JBHAES010000003.1:0-3697 GCA_041855725.1 Actinomycetota bacterium | reverse complement strand
TAGCGGTCGGCTCGGTCGCACCCCTGGTGGCCGGCGCCGCGCTGGGCGCGCTGCACCCGGGTGCGTTCGTGCTTGCCGCGGTGGGGCTGGCCGTGGCGGCCGGGATGGCCAGCGCCTACCACGACGGCCTCGCGGGCACCCAGCCCCCACCGGGGGTCGACTACCGGGCCGACGACCCGGAGGTCGGCTGGCGCTATGGCGACGCGCTGCGGATCGACCTGTCGGACCGCCGGTTCGAGCACGTGGTGCGCGGCGAGGCGAACGGGCGGCCGTACACCTACTTCGAGGCGGTCGACGACGCCGGTCGGATCGGGTTCCTGGTCGTGGACCTGCCGGGACGGCTGCCCGACCTCGCCGCCTGGGACCTCGGCGGCGGTCGGGCCCGGTGGCAGGCGCCGGTGGTGCGGCTGCCGGATCCGCTGTCGGCCCGGGTGGGTACGTACGCCTTCCGTGACGACGAGGGCACCCCGCCCGACACGTTCCGTCGGCTCCTCGCCGGCGACGTGCCGCGGGCCCTCGGGTTGCTGACCGTGTCCAGGTGGTGGGTCCGGGGGCACTGGCTCGTCGGCCTCACCGACGTGCACGCCACCCGCCGCCGCAAGGCCTGGGAGCGGCTCACGACCCTCACGCACCAGCTCACCCGCCTCGCTGCCGCGATCCCGCTCGACGCGTACGAGCCCGACGACCGGCTGCCGGCCCGCGGCTGACCCGGCTACGACGGCGAGGTGGTCCCGAGGGCGCGGGCGAGGGAGAGCGCCAGCCCGGTGCGGTCGCGGGCCTCGAGCTTGCGCAGCAGCGCGGTGACGTGGTTCTTGACGGTGCCCTCGGCGAGGCACAGCGCGGCGGCGATCTCGGCGTTGGTGCGGCCCTCGGCGACGAGGTCGGCGACGGCGCGCTCGCTGGGGGTGAGCACGGCGAGCGGCTGCGGGTCGCGGGCGTGACGGGCGATCCTCGGGTCGAGCACCAGCCCGCCGTCGACGACCGCGCGGACCGCGTCGGCGAGCTGGGCGGGGCGGACGTCCTTGAGCAGGTACCCGGCCGCGCCGGCCTCGACGAGCGACCGTACGGCGGCGGCGTCCTCGAACGTGGTGAGCACCAGCACGGGCAGGTCCCGATGGTGCCGGCGGCAGGCTCGGACGAGCCCCAGCCCGTCGAGGCCGGGCATGCGGGCGTCGGTGATCACCACGTCGGGGTCGGCGGCGGCGATCACGGCCAGCGCCTCGCGCCCGTCGGCGGCTTCCCCCACCACCTCGAAGCCGTCGAGGGCCTCGAGCATGGCGCGCAGGCCGTCGCGCAGGAGCTCGTGGTCGTCGACGAAGACCACCCGCAGGCTCATGCCGCCTCCGCTGGCAGCTCCAGCGTCAGCACGAACCCGCCGGTGGCGCCGGAGCCGGTGGTGACGGTGCCGCCCAGCACCTCGGCGCGCTCGCGCAGCGACCGGACGCCGAACCCGTGCGAGGCGTCCTGCGGGTCGGCGCCGTCGCCGTCATCGGTGACCGAGAGGCGCAGCGCGTCGTCGGCGTGGTCGAGCCGCAGTGTCGCAGTGGTGGCGTGGGCGTGCCGTACGACGTTGGTGAGGCCCTCCTGGGCGAACCGCAGCAGCAGCAGGCCCTCGTGCTCGCCGATGGGGCCCTCGCCGTGCTGCTCCAGCCGGACGTCGAGGCTCGTCGACGAGAACGACCGGGCGACGGCCCGCAGCGAGCCGGCGATGTCGCCGGCCTGGGTGGCCACCGGGTGCATGGCCCGGACGACCCGCCGCATCTCGTCGAGGGCCTCACCGGTGATCCGACGCGCCTCGTGCACCTGCGCGTCGGCCCGGTCAGGGTGGCGCTCCCGCAGCAGCAGGCTGTTGTCGAGCCGCATCCCCACGGCGGTGAGCCGGTGGCCGAGGCCGTCGTGGAGGGCGGTCGCGACCCGGCTGCGCTCCTCGGCGAGCACGAGGTCCTGCTCACGGCCGTGGCGCAGCCGCTGCTCGGCGTACGCGCGCTCCAGCGCGGCGAGGGCCTCGGCCCGCTCGGCAGCGAGCCGCTCCGACCTCAGGAGCGCCACGGCGTAGGCGACGCCGACCGATGTGATGAGCAGCATCCCGAGCCCCTCGCTGGTGGCCCGCACCGCCCCGTTGCCGACCCACAGGTGGAGCCCGGCGGTGACGGCCCCCAGGGTCACCGCGAAGCTGAGGCCGGCCCCGACACCGCCCTCGACGGTGAGGACCAGGGCCGCGATCCACACGAGCCCCAGGTTGGTGATCGCCGGCGAGACCAGCAGCAGCCAGAACGCGAGCAGCGCGACGGCCACGGCGAGCCCCAGGGAGCGGCGTCGCCGCTGGAGCCGCACCCGCCACCACACCCACAGCCCCACCAGGGCCGCGAGCGGCGGCAGGACGGGCAGCAGGTCACGGGGCGCGGTGAGGCGCAGGAAGCCGGTCAGGAGCAGCAGCACCGACAGGCCCGCCACCGCGTCGAGCGGCCGCAGGCCGTGGCCGGGCTCCGACGTCGCGGGCGGGCTCGGCGGAGCCGTCACCGACCTGGTGGGCGTCACGGTGGGCACGGGTGCCACAGTACCCGCGGGCGGCCCGCCGCAGGCATGACCTGGGTCACGGGTACGGGTGCCGACCGCACGAGAAGCGGTGACGCCGGGGTCTGGGGTGGTGGCGGCGGCGCCCCTAGCGTCGATCACATGACCACACACCTCACCGATCCCGTGACCGCCCCGCCCCGCTCGGCCACCGCTCCGGCCGCCAGCCCCCAGGACCGGCCCCCGCGGCTGAGCCTGGCGTGGTGGGGGCTGGCCGTGCGCACCGTGCTCGCGGTCGTGACCCTGTTCGGCAGCAACCTGCTGCCCTGGGTCGTGCTGGAACCCGTCCTGTCGAAGGTCGCCGACCCCACCGGTCAGATCCTGCTGATCTGCGCCGCCTACACGCTCACCTGCTCGTTCGTCGTGCTCGCCGTCTGGGCCTGGGTGCGGCTGGTGGAGCGCCGCGCGCTGCGAGCCACGGGCTGGAACCTCTCCGTCGCCCACCTGGGGTGGCTCGCCCTCGGCACCGCGGTGAGCTGCCTCGTCATGGGGGCTGCGGCCGGGATCTCGAGCCTGCTGCAGCCGGCCCACGGCCAGCCCCTCACCCTGGGCGGGGTCCCCCTGTGGGCGGGCGTGCTGTACATCGTCGCCAGCTCCTACCTGCTGCAGGGGCTCCCCGAGGAACTGCTCTTCCGCGGCTGGCTGTTCCGCCTCACCGAGGAGCGCCCGCTGCTCACCCTCGGGTGGACCACCGCAGCGTTCACGATCATCCACCTCGCCTCGCAGGGCGGGCAGCAGACCATTCTCGACCGGGTGGTCTACCTGGCCCTCCCGCTCGGATTCGGCATCCTGGCCGGCTCCCTCGTGCTGCTCACCCGCTCGCTGTGGGCGGCCGTCGGCGTGCACGGCGGCTTCCACGTCGCCCAGAGCGTCCTCGGCCCCTGGCTCCCCGCCCAGCCGGGGCCGGTCTGGTGGCTGGTGGTCGGCGCCTGCTACCTCGTGGCGACCGCCGTCGTGCTGGCCCTGTGGTGGCGGCGGCGCGAGCCAGCCCCTGCCCCGACCCGCTGACCAGACGTGGGGGTCCGGCTCCCACGACCCGGGCCGGACCCCCGCTGCCATCCCTCGAGCCGCCCCCAGACGTGAGGGCGGCCGTGTCTTCGTTCAGGCTGCCGTAGCGACCCCC
>JBHAES010000002.1:0-3397 GCA_041855725.1 Actinomycetota bacterium | reverse complement strand
CCGGGACCGCGATCGAGTGCCGGGTCGTCGCGGCCGAGGAGTGACGGCCCGCTTGCCCGAGGCGGCTCGGTGCTCGGCGTCTCGGTGAGCACCTGCCGCGCCGTCGGCGAGCGCGGTCGCCGACCGGGGCCGGGCGCGCCGACCCGGACCCCCGGTGGCCGGAGGTCGCCGAGGTCCTGGAGTCCTGACCCGTGGGTGCCACGGGCGGTGGCACGCCCGGGCGGGGCTACTCGTCCGGGCCGATGGCGTCGGCCAGGTCGATGACGTGGTCGATGAACGGGACGATCTCGGAGGGCGGGGCGCCCCACACCCGCATGATGATGTCAACCTGGATGATGGGCAGCCCTGAGCGTCGAAGGACGACGGCTGCACCCGGGCTGTGCGGATGGCTCGGCGTGATCTCGTCCGCCAGGGCCCAGAACCCCGCCGTGCCCGGAGCGGGTCGCAGCCGTTGGGCAGTCACCCCCGGCAGGATCTCGTCCAGCAGCGCCAGCTGGGCGGCCCGTCGGCCGTCTCGGGAGCCGTCGTCGCTGGTCGGTAGCAGACTGACGTCCACGGCGAAGACGTGCTGGGCCCCGTCCCCCAGGTGCAGGAGCCTGGCCAGGGAGGACAGCCGTTCCGTGCGCCGCAGGCCCTCCAGGAGCCGGACGAACTCGGCGCGCCACTGCGGGCCGGAGATGTCGAGCTGCAGGCTGCGGGCTCGGGCCTCGGCCTTCGCCCATCCGGGTGCGGGGAACTCTGGGACCACCACCCACAGCTGAGGGTCGGGTGTGATCGCGATCTGCATGGCGGGGTTCCTTCGACGTCGTCCGGTCGTGCAGAAGGCGAATATATGCGATTGTGGTCCGCCTATGCTGAGGTCGTGACCGGCTCCGACTCCCCCCATCTTCCCGCTTCCCCGTTCCGCAGGATCCTGGCGGGACTGATCAACGTCGCCGTCGTCGGCGGTGTGCTGGTCGTGCTGTCGGTGGTGGTGCGGGTGCCGCTGTGGGTGGGTCTGGCAACCTGTGCGGTTCTTGTGGCTCTCATGATCACCTGCCAGGCCATGACGGGGGCCGGGCCCGGCGGCGCGCTGACGGGGATTCGCCTGCGCCGCATCACGAGGCGCGACGCTGCCCCGGGCCGGGTGACGGTGCTGCGCGCCGGCCTCATCGGCGTCGCCGCGGTGGCGACCCTCGGCGTGGGGCCTCTCGTCATGGTGGCCCGTGCCGGTGGCCAGGCCTGGCGGCAGGCCTGGTTCGACCGTGTGGTGGGAACCACTGTCGTGGCTCGCGGCAAGCCCTCCGTCTATGTCGTGACGCTGGGGGACAGGGTGGTGCCTATGGCGGAGCCGACGGTGCTGGGTCGGGCGCCCGAGCGGGTCGAGGGCATGGGCCAGGTGAGTCTGGTGGCGGTGCTCAAGGAGGAGCCCTCGGTGTCCAAGACCCACGTTCTCCTGGAGCCGACCGCCCAGGGTGTGCTGGTCACCGACCTGGGCTCGACCAACGGCACGTATGTCGAGGGCCCCGACGGTGTGCGGCGCCTGCGTCCGGGACTCTCGGAGACCGTGGAGCGCGACAGGAAGGTGTACCTTGGGGAGGCAATGTGCCTCATCCGGTGAGTGCCGCATCGGTGTGGTCTGCCCGACCACAGTATCCGAGCGCCGCATCCGGCCACACGTGAGACGACGACCGAGCCGGTGGCTCTGCCTCCGCCGTGCCGGGAGTCCTGAAGGAGATCTGCATGCCCGAGTCGCCGAGCGCTTCTGGCGCGCCCCAGTGGACGGAGGGCGCGTGGGCCGCTGCGGTCACGCCCAGCGGGGGTCTGCTTCTGCCTCCCGAGGTGCCCCAGCAGGTCGTCAACGAGCTCTGGGGACTGCTGCGTACGGCCTCGCCGAGCCTGACTGCGGTCCTGGATCGGCTCGTCACCGGCACCGGCGGTCATCTGGCGCGCATCCCCGACTTCGTCCTGGTGGTCCGGCGGGGCCAGGGTCTCCAGGCCGCCCTGCGCGGCGCACCGGTCCTGCTCATCGACGGCGAGCGCATTGAGGCCGGAGCGGTCACGACCTGGCGTGAGGTGCTCGTGGCCACCGCAGACTCGGTCATCCTGCTAAGCCCCGAGGAGGCTCGCGGTGTCGCTCGGCCGGCCGTGGATGCCGTGCTGAGGGCCTCGCGGCTGGTCCTGTGGGGCCCGACGTCGACGTCGTTCGAGGCAGGCTCGACACTGGTGGACCGGGGCTCCCAGACGAGCAGGCGTCCCGCCGGCCCGGGGCCACACGCATCAGCGGCCATGCCCTTCGAGCCGGGGCTCGCCCCACCCGTGACGGCCCCGGCGGTCCCGTCCCCGGCCGTGCCCGTGCCACCGGCGCCGGCTCCGCCCGTGAGCCCACCGATAAGTGTCCCCTCGGTGGTGTCCTCGCCGCTCGCGCCCGCCCCGAGCCAAGGCAGGGTGTTGCCTTCCCTGGACCCGTCCGATCCCGTGCTGACCTCCGCCACCCCGTCAGCACCCGCCTCGAGCCCCGAGCGGGCCACGGCGTCGTCCCCCGACGTCCTCGGGCCCGGCTCGGTGCCCAGCCCCTGGCGTCCGGCCCCCACGCCCCCCATGGGGGCCGCCCGTGAGGACGGCCCCGAGCCCCGCAGCAATCCGTCCCCCACGCCACCCATGGGGGTGCTCCTCACCGAGTCTCCTGGGCGCCTCGGTGACCACGACGGCTGGACCGTGTCCGGATTGTCCGACACGGTGGCGGAGATGCTCTTCTCGGCCTCCTCTGCTGAGTCGGGGTGGAGCCCCTCGCAGTCGGCGACCCCGCTCAGTGGGATCCGGGACTCCTCCGGGGTCCGCATGGCCCTGTCCGTCATCTGCCCCCAGGGTCACGCCAACCCGACCAACTACGTGTCATGCCGCATCTGCGGCGCCGAGCTCTCCCAGCCGGCACGCATGATCCCCTGCCCGTCTTTGGGACACATGCTGGTCTCCTCCGGCGGTTGCGTCGAGCTGGACCGGCCAGTGCTGGTCGGCAGGCTGCCCGAACCGAAGGATGTCCCCCAGCTTGCGGGGACGGAGCCCAACGTCGTGACGGTGCCCAGTCCCGAGTTCCTCATCTCGCGCAACCACCTGTACATCGAGCTCGATGAGTGGTCGGTCCTGGCGCACAGCATGTCGAGCTCGAACGGGACCACGCTCAGAAGACCCGGCAGTGCGCCGATGCGGCTGACGGCTGCTGAGCCCGTGCTGCTGACCAGCGGTGACCTCCTCGACCTGGGAGACGGCCAGTCGCTCCTGTTCGAGGACCTGCCGTGAGCCTCGGCCATCCCAGCCCTCCGCCCGACATCGTCGGGTACACCTACCTGAGAGACCTGGGTGCCGGCGGCTACTCACAGGTCTACCTCTACGAGCAGCACATGCCTCGGCGCGAGGT
>JBHAES010000001.1:0-2714 GCA_041855725.1 Actinomycetota bacterium | reverse complement strand
GGAGAGCCACACCGAGCGCATGGCGTGGCGGGCCGATCCTTCCGCGTGGGCGTCCACCCGCCGGATCTGGCGGGCCTCGGCGCGGCTCGCCTTCACCGTGCGCAGCGCCGTGACCCCGCCCTCCAAGGTGGCTCCGAGGTGCCCCAGCTCGTCCTGAGCGAGCCTGTCGGCGCGTCCGATCCCCGGCAGCAGCACCGCGAAGAGCCCACCGATGACGGCGACCGCCGTCAGGGTGGTCAGGAGCAGCCAGCCGTCGAGGACCACCATGGCCACGATCGTGCCGACCAGGGACACGGTTCCGTTCACGAGCTGCACGACGCTGCTGGTGGTCGCCTCCCGCAGCAGCAGCGTGTCGCTGGTGACCCTGGTGACCAGCTCACCGGTGCGAAACCGCTGGACCTGCTCCAGCCGGGCCCGGAAGAAGCGCCGGATCAGGCCCCGGCGGGCGTCGAGCACGATCCGCTCGGAGAGACCGCCCAGCAGGACGCTCTGGGCCAGCGTCGCCGCCGTCCCGACCACGAGCACCCCGACGAGCACCGCCACCGGAACCGCCAGGTCCGCGTTCGCGCCCAGCGAGTCGAGCACCCACTTCGCGATCATCGGGGTCGCGAGCGTGACCGCGGTGGCGAACAGGCCGAGCAGGACACCGACGACGAGGGTGCCGACGTGCGGCCGGGCATAGGACCACAGCACCGCCACGCCAGCACGAAACGGTACGTCCGGACGATCTGGCGCGTCGGGATCAGGCATCTGCTCGTGACCTTTCTGGTGCCCAGCACAACGTAGCGGGGCACCATGGTCGCTCGCCTTGAACCACCGCGCCACGAGGCCGCCGCTCGTACGGAGAATAGGTCGCCACGGCGAACGACCGCGGCGCGTGCACGCAGGCGACGACGTCACTGAGACGCCCGTCGGTGAGCAGGTCGGCCGCTTCGGGGGGTAGGTCGTGGCGCCGGGACTCGTCGTCGAGACCAGATGGGTGGTTACCACCGTCCTTCGCGTGGCTCGACCTGGAGCACACCGCCGCGTGCCACACGCGGCCCAGCACCCCTGCCGACAGGCCGGTCGCGAGGTGGGACGCGAAGGGCAGCACCGGATGGGCAGGTGATCCCGGGTGCACGCACGGGACGCTGCTGCGGTGCCCGGGCCGGCGTCGTGACGCAGACCAGCCGCGGCCGGACGACCGGAGCCCCGTACGCGCGTCACACGGGTTGGCGCAGCCGCTCCAGTGCCGGGCGCCGGTCCCAGGCGGCGGGCAGCCAGGTGGTGGTGACGGCCAGGAGGAGGCTCACGACGATGACCGGTGCCATGACGCCCCACGGCACGGCGCTGAGGAAGGTCGCGCCGCCCCCGCCCGAGAGCAGGGCGGCACCCGTGGCCGACACGACGGTGGCGGCCAGCCCGAAGAGGACACCGGTGACGGCATAGATCGCGCCCTCGAGCACGGTGGCGCGCAGGACCGCCCCCTCGGAGGCCCCCAGCACGCCCAGCAGGGCGCCCTCCTGCCTGCGCGTGCTGCCGACCATGGCGATGTTGGCGACACCGCCCACGGCGGAGACGATGAAGATGGGGACGGCGACGACGAGGAACCCGTTGACGCTGTCGGTCATGCCGAGCGACTGCCCGGCGCCGACGGTGGCGTACACGGTGCCGGTCATCGCGACGGCGAGCGCGAAGGGCACGGTCGTCGTCATGCTCATGGCGCAGCGGTGGACGGCGCTGGCGCGGGCGGCGAACCACGCGGGGAGGTGCTGGGACGGCACCAGCCGGGTCCAGGCCGACAGCAGCGGCTGCAGCGTCCAGCGGGGCACGCACAGGGCGGCCATGGCCACGAACATGCCCATGGCGCCGCCGAAGGTCGCGCGGCCACCGGGGGCTCGGATGAGCTCGAGCTCCGCGACGCGCTGGGGATCGGACTCGCCGTCGAGCAGGACCTCGTCGGGCAGGAACGGTGCGACGGGCGCCATGACGACGCTGACGAGGAGCATCACGGCGAGCAGCCACTGCCAGACGCGGGTGCGGGCCGGCCCGGCGGTGGCCTCCCGCAGGGCCTGCATCTCGGGGACGGCCCCGGCACGCGTGGCGGCCCCGCGCCCACCCAGGACGCAGCACAGGGCCGTCAACGCCATGGTGAGGACCGGGGCGAAGAGGGGTGCGACGACGGGCATGTCCGCCGGGTAGAGGTCGAAGTCCCGCCAGGAGACGAGGTACCACCCGGCGGTTGCCCAGGCGATGAGGCTGCCGACGGCGCCGCCGACCAGGCCGACGAGCGCGACCTGGGCGGTGACGATCCGGCGGATGCTGCCACCGGGGATGCCCAGCACCTTCCACAGGGCGTGGGAGCGCTGCTGGGCGGCGACCGTCAGGCCGAGCGTCGAGGCGATGACCACGGCGGTGGCCAGACCGACGTAGCCCACGAGGTTGGAGCCGATGATGCTGGTGGCCGCCAGCGGTGCGGCGGGGTCCGGCTGGGCGAGGGACCACTGGCGGGCGCTCCACCAGGTGATGACGATGAGGTCGATGAAGGTGGCGCCGGTGACGGCCACGAGCAGGGACCAGATCCACACCCGCGCGTGGTGGCGCAGGTCCTTGAGCACGAGGGAGGTCATGGCTCCACGCTAGGTGTACTCGGCCATCAGGTTGTTGACAGTCGGCTGACGGGTGGGCCGCCGATGGCGGTGTGGTGGCGTTCATTGTTGTAGTGGTGGAGCCAG